>DATJKB010000541.1:0-6409 GCA_035491875.1 Pyrinomonadaceae bacterium
GAACATCGCGAGCCATAATCCGCCAATCGCGATAAGACCTACCGGATGCAACCAACTCACATGAAACCTCTCGCCCGAGAATGCCGGCTCGATCATCCACAGCAGGTCGACAACTCTCATCACGAGGATCATCGCCGCGACAATCACCAGCTTACGAGGATCGCGCTTCAAACTGCGTGACAGCAGCAGTAAAAACGGCAACGCGAAATGCAGTATGACAACTACGACAATCAGTGTGCCCCACACGCCGTGCATTCGCTTCGTATACCAGCCGATCTCCTCCGGGAGATTCCCTGACCAAATGATTAGAAACTGCGAGAAAGCGAAATAAGACCAAAGCATTACCAGCGCCAGCAGCAATTTGCCGTGATCCTGGAAATGCAACGGCGCGACAATGCGATCAAGTGGCTCGCGTTTGGACAGGACAGCCATCGCCGCGATGACGAACGCCAGGGCGCTGACTGCCCACGCAGCTACAAAAATGAATCCGTAAATAGTGGAGAACCATTCAGGCTCGAGCGACATGTACCAATCGACCGCTGCAAACGTGACCGTAAAGATCAGCAACACCATCCCGGGCCCACTCAGCATCCGCATCCGTTTCGTGTAGTACTGGTCGCCGGTGCGATCCTGTGCGAGTGACCAGCGATTCAACAGGAATGCGAGTGCGAGCCAGCTGCCGAAACAAATGATCGCTCGGATCGCAAAAAACGTCAGATTCAAATACTTGGTCTTATCGCCGAGCTTTACAGCTCGTTCAGGATCAGTCCACGGGTAAATGTAATGAGCGCCTACCAGGATCGGAAGAAAGAGGACTGCCATCAACGGCAACACTCGCGTCGATGCTTCCAACACACGACGGATTACAAATCCCCAGCCACCGGAAGTCAGGTGTTGCAGCATCAGCAATGCCAAAGAACCGACGCTGATGCCCAGCCAAAAAGTGAAAGCAAAGAGATATGCCTGGTGGAATCCGTCGTGATTGACAATCATCCCAATCAGAAAGATCACGAGCGCAACCAAACCAACGATTAGCGAGTTGCGTCGCAGTTTCCCGAGGTCCGGAGGATTGAATGATGTGCTCATCAAGGATGTCCTCCGGGCGTTGGTGTTGCGGACGGCGCAGTAGTGGGCGCCGAAGCCGCGGGTTGCTGTTGTTGCTGACTAAGTTGCAGCGCGCGAATGTAGGCAATGATGGCCCAACGATCTTGTATGGGGATTTGAGTCGCGTATGACGGCATCGCACCCCAGCCATTTGTGACGGCATCGAAGAAGTGTCCGACGGGTGCTTGTCTCAGACGGTCGTCATGAAATGAAGCGGCGCGACGGAAACCTCGTCGCACGACGATTCCGTCTCCGTAGCCCGTCATGCCGTGGCACGCAGAACAGAAAATGTTGTAACGCTCTCGGCCTCGAACTAGCGTCTCTTCAGTAATAGGAAATGGAAATGTATCGACGTCGTCTGGATAAGCGTTCGCTCCTGATTGAGCGGTGGCTGTGGGTTGTGGGCCGGCGGGCGCTCCGGCAGGCACGGGCGCAGTGACTGTTCCGATTTTCTTTCCCGTAAAGAACTCGCGGTCTGCGCGCAGGTAGCCTCTCGGCACAGTGCCTTCGACAGGTTGTCGCGCGGAGAGACCGTCTCCGAAAAAGCTCGTGCCGCGATAAGCCTTCATCTTTGGTTGATCCTGCATGTCTTGCCTGCAGGCCGTTGCAAACACGACCAGTAACAGTAAAAGAAGACGCGGGGAGGCGGAGACACGGGGACGCGGGGACGCGGAGACACGGCGAAATGTGGCGTGTCTGCTTACCTTGATCAAATCTATAAGTGCACTAAATATCACTCTATCGCTCCGTGTCCCCGTGTCCCCGTGTCCCCGCGTCTCCCCGTCTCCCCGTCTCTCCCAGTCCAAGCGTCTCCCGTCAAACCTCCACGTCCGTCACATCCTGCGCATTCAGTGTCTTCATAAAATCGACGACTTCGCCGTGGTTAAACTTCGGATCACTGGCCTCAATGACGAGAAAGAAAAGATCGCGTGTGGCCAGCGCGAAGTTCGGAGCATTGAACACTGGATGGTAGGGCTGCGGCAGTTTGTTGAGGATGAGCATCCCCAACACCGCCGAAAAAGCCGCGCACAAAACTGTTGTCTCAAATGTGATCGGAATGAACGCAGGCCAGCTGTTGTAAGGCTTACCCCCGACGTTCAGTGGATAATCGATCACTTCCATCCAGTACTGCATAAAGAAGCCGCCAATCGCACCAACCAGGCCGCCGATGAAAACAATCAAAGGCAGACGCGTGTGAGTGAAACCGATCGCCTCCGAAAGTTCTTCAATCGGATACGGTGAATAGCCATTTATGCGTCTATAACCTGCTTCATAGGTGCGATGAGCGGCGGCGACTAAATCTCTCGGGTTATCAAACTCAGCCATCACACCGTAAAGCGGCGGCGCGTGACGTCGATGAGCGTGGGTCAAAGGCGGCACAGGGTTGTGAGCAGCCACCGACTCGCGATCGCGCAAAGCCGGATAAACAGGCCGGTCGCCTACGTTTGTGTGCCCAACCTCTTTCGATTTGTCTTTATCGTCCGCCATCTCCGAATGTCCGATACGCTTCAGCTTGTCGGTAGCTCAATAAACCAACTCTCCAGTTCGCACCTTCTCCCCGTCCCCGCCTCCCCGTCTCCCCGTCACCCCGTCACCCCGTCACCCCGTCTCTCTTCTATTCCTCCGCCTCCGGAAGAATCGTGCGCATCTCGAAGATCGAAATCATCGGCAGGAAACGAAGAAACAGGAACAGCAAAGTAAAGAAGAACCCAATCGTGCCGATGAACATTCCCCAATCCCACATCGTCGGCTGGTACATTCCCCAGGACGATGGTAAGTAGTCGCGATGCAAACTCGTGACAACGATTACGAACCGCTCTAGCCACATGCCGATGCTCACGACGATCGAGATTAGCCACAGAGCGAGCAGGTTCGACCGCACCTTCTTAATCCAAAGGAACTGCGGCGTGATGATGTTGCAGAGAATCAAGGCCCAGTAATAAAGCGCATATGGACCATGCATGCGGTTCCAAATCATGAAGCGCTCGTAACGGTTCCCGCTGTACCACCCAAAAAACGCCTCCATGATGTAGCCGTAGCCGACGATCAAACCGGTCGCCAGCATTACCTTCGCCATGTTGTGCATGTGTCGCATGGTGATGAAGCCTTCGAGACCGTAGACCTTTCGCAGCGGGATCGTGAGGAATAGAACCATGGCGAAGCCCGCGTAGATCGCACCCGCGACGAAGTAGGGTGGAAAGATCGTCGCGTGCCAACCCGGAATGATGCCCACGGCGAAGTCGAAGCTGACGATCGTGTGCACTGAAAGCACCAGTGGAGTGGCTAGTCCGGCGAGCAAGAGATACGCCATCTCATAGCGATGCCAGTGTCGTGCTGATCCGCGCCAGCCCATCGCGAGCAATCCGTACAGCATCTGAAAAGGTTTGCTGCGCGCGCGATCGCGTAATGTCGCGAAGTCGGGAATCAGTCCGACAAACCAGAACATCGCCGAAACGGTTGCGTAGGTGGAAACCGCGAACACGTCCCACATCAGTGGGCTCCGAAACTGTGGCCAGATTCCCATCGTGTTTGGATATGGGAACAACCAGTACATGAGCCACGGTCTGCCGAGGTGAAACACGGGATACATTCCGGCTTGGGCCACGGCAAACAGCGTCATCGCTTCAGCGAACCGGTTGATTGAGGTTCGCCACCGTTGACGGAGCAGAAGAAGGATTGCGGAAATCAGCGTGCCTGCGTGGCCGATACCGATCCACCAGACGAAGTTAAGAATGTCGATGCCCCACGCAATAGGAACATTTACGCCCCACAGGCCGATGCCAACGAAAACCAGTTGCGTGATCGTCAGCAGCATTAGCTGGAAGAGGATGAACGAGATCACAAAGCCGACGAACCACCACAGAGGAGTTCGGCGCTTGAGAACGATCGAACTGATCTTGTCTGTGACGGAAGCAAAGGTCAGGCCTGGATCAATCACCGGGGACGTTGAATGCATCGGTCCTTCGGTATAGCCCGTTTGTGATTCGTCGTGGTTCATCTCTCAATCAACTCTTTGGAGTGCGGCGACAGGTCGCCGCACTCCAAAGAGCTAACCCTTAATCTCCGGATTCGGATTTCGCAAAGCGGACAAGTACGTCGTCCGCGGTTTCGTGTTTAGATCGTCGAGAAGCGAATAGTTGCGTTCATTAGCCTTCACCTTCGAAACGCGACTGTTCGGATCATTGATATCGCCAAAGACTATTGCCTCGGTCGGACAAACTGCCTGGCAGGCAGTCACGATTTCGCCGTCAACGACCTTCCTATCTTCCAGCTCCGACTGAATCTTGGCCGCCTGGATTCGCTGCACGCAGTAGGTACACTTCTCCATCACACCGCGGCTTCGCACGGACACGTCAGGGTTGCGCATCAACTGGTATGTCGGCGATTCCCAATCGTTGTAGAGGAAGAAATTGAAGCGGCGAACCTTGTACGGGCAGTTGTTCGAACAGTACTTCGTGCCGACACAGCGGTTGTAAACCATGTCGTTCAAACCTTCAGCGCTGTGAACAGTTGCATGCACCGGGCAAACTGGTTCGCACGGAGCATTCTCGCAATGCATGCAGGGCACGGGCATGAAGTCCGTCGCCTCAGGCCGACTTGCATCGTGTCCTCGGAAATAGGTGTCGACTCGAATCCAGTGCATCTCACGACTGCGAGTGACTTGCTCTTTGCCGACGATTGGAATGTTGTTCTCGCTCTGGCAGGCAATCGTGCAGGCGTTGCAACCGACGCAGTTGTTTAGATCGATTGCCATTCCCCAGGCGTAACCGAAGCCAACTTTCTTCGGGTTGTATAACTCTTCGTCGTATAGCGTCTCGTGCGGATGTTCGGTGGAGGCGCCATGTTCTCCCTCACCTTTGAGGAACTGTTCGAGCGTTTGCGAACGAAGAATGTCGCGTTCCTCGTTGCTGAAGTTTGGATCCTCCAGGAGGAAGTGCTGCTGAGTTGTCGCGAGCACCCACTGCTCAGTTGTTTTGCGAACTTGAATGCGCGTTGATGACCAGGGGGCATCAGCAGTGCGAATTCGGTAGGCATCGAAGCCGACAAGATTTGTCTCAGTGCTATTACCGACGCGGCCGGCAAGCCGGCGACCATAGCCAAGATAGACAGTCAGCACGTTATCGGGCTGGCCGGGCATGATCCAAACTGGACCACGAACAGTTCGGTTGTTGTCGTCGACAAGATCGACGGCGGGCACGTAGTGTTCGCGACCGATAGTGCTGCCACCGTTATCGCGGACGCCAAGGAGTTGCTGGGCGGTGTTCGGACTAATCAGGATTGCATTATCCCAGGTGACTTTGGTGAGCGGCTTCGGCAGCTCTTGCAACCAGCCGTTATTCGCAAAGCGACCGTCGTAGATTGAAGGGTCAGTGCGGAAGATGACTTCAATTCCAGACGACGGTTGGGGTGGCGTTTGCTGATTCGCAATGTTTGCCTGCGCTGAAAGCGTCTTGGTTGGCAGCGCGCTATTTGGAATGAAACCGTCATGTAGAGCTTGTCGCCAACGTGTTTCAAAATCTCCGGTTTGCGATGACGAGGAAGGACTTGCGTCTGGTGCTGGACTCGAAGATGGCGAAGACCGTTGTGCGGGCTGACTTCCTGCGCCTGCCTGCTGCGCCTGCCCCTGACCTTGCCCCTGCGCCGGATTCGTCTGCCAGTATTGCTTCACAATGTCGAGAGGCTTTCGGTCGTATTGATCTGAAAACACTGTCAGCAGTTCGTGAGCTGTCTTGCCGTCGAAGAGCGGCTCGATTAACGGTTGAATAATCGTAACCGTGCCGTCGTACGAACGCGTGTCGCTCCACGACTCGAGATAGTGCGCGCGTGGAATGTGCCAGTGGCAAAGTTGCGACGTTTCGTCTTTGTAGTCGCTCAAATGCACGCGAATACAATTCGGCGATCTCTGGAATCGATCCAGATCAAGTTTCAGATCCGCTGGAGAGTTGTAGACAGGATTGCCGCCGATGATGACCAGAAGTTCGACACGATTCGCGTCAAGATCGTTAACCAGTTCCTGCAAGGATTGACGGTGGTTGACCCAATTCACGTCTATCGGGTCTGTATAGAAAACCGTCTTGCCGATGTTGCCGAGTGCACTGTTCATCGCATGGGCCAATGCGTGAATAATTGGTGGTTGGTGATCGCCCGCGATGACAATGCTTGCGCCTTTGTGTTGGAGCAGATCCTTTGCCACAACCGACTGCCAGTCGCTACCGCCAGGCGCCGATCCACTTCCAAGAGCCGACGACAGTGTTCGCGTGATCTGCTCAAACTCACTAGGTCTGATAACCCACGTGTGATCCGC
>DATJKB010000542.1:0-3877 GCA_035491875.1 Pyrinomonadaceae bacterium
TAATACCGTGGGTGCGAATAAAAGACATGAACGGGAATGTAAGGGAGTACTTCGACCGAAATCGGCCCCCAACGCCCGAACAAATAGCTTCAGGGAACAGGCGCAAAATGGACTGCGTCGATTGTCACAACCGACCAGCACATCAATACCTTCCGCCTGATCTTGCTACTGACCTGGGTTTCGCCTCAGGAAGACTCGATTCATCTCTTCCCTATCTTAAGCGGAAAGCTGTAGAGGTTTTGTCAAAACCTTATCAGACGACGGACGAAGCATTAGTAACGATCGAAAACGACCTAAACAACTTTTATCGAACAAACTACGGCGACACCTTTTCGCAGAAGCAAACAGAACTAAAGGGGTCGATCAAAGAGGTACAGCGAATATTCAGTACGTATTTTTTCCCTGAGATGAAGACCGACTGGCAAACGCACCCCAACAACATCGGTCATCTCAATTTCTCGGGCTGCTTCCGTTGTCATGACGGAGAGCATGTAAGCAACACCGGCCAGACCATTACTAATAACTGCAATGTCTGCCACACCGTCCTCTATGACTCTGCCGCTCCCAAAGCATCCGTTGCTACTGGACCTTTTCAACATCCGGTTGATTTAGGTTCTTTGAGTGATCGGAAATGTGAGAGTTGTCATAAGGCCAACAAGCCATTCCAACACCCGATCAATCTCGGAGACATATCGATGTTTCAATGTGCCGAGTGCCACCGGAAAGAATAGGGGCAGGGATGAAGAAAGCGCGGGGACTTGGCGAATCGGAGACGCGGGGAAAAAGAATCTCCGCGTCGCCGTGTCTCGGCGGCCCTGTGTCTCCGCTTCTCCTTCATCCCTGCTGCTACTTCTGATTGACTGCGGAAAAGTTCGTTCTTCTGTGTGAAGTTCCACAACTGTCACCGAACAAAACCGAAATTCTCCCCAATTCCACACTGATTGGGAGGGCACATTGCTTGCACTGGTCCCCCAGGGAGCGTGTTTTGGCGCTTACCACACCGTTTCCCTATAATCAGGCTGTCAGTCAAATCACCCTTTCGGAGAAGACAGCCAGGAAGTGCAGAAGACCGATCTGAAAAACCAAAAGCAGAAGATTCTGGTTCTAGACGACGAGAAGATGATTCGTTGGTCGCTTGGAGAGGCACTACGTGGCTGGGGATATGAGCCAATTGAAGTGGGAACCGCAGCCGCTGGCCTCGAAGCATTCGACACAGAGCAACCCATCGCAAGTCTTCTCGACATCAACCTACCTGACGGCTCCGGCCTCGAAGTCCTGCGTCAAATTCGTCAAAGGCAGTCAGACGCTGTGGTTATCATGATCACTGCTAATGTTCTCGTTGACGAAACAATCGCAGCGTTGCGCGGCGGTGCGTATGACTTCATTGGTAAGCCGATCAACCTTGAAGAGTTGCAGGTCGCAATTCGCAACGGCATCGAAGCGAATCGCCTGCGGAAGGAAGTAACCCTATTTCGCCGCGAGCGGGCCCAGCAATTCAGCTTCGACCAGATCGTCGGTGAATCGCCGGCGATGCGCGAGATGTTAGGTATGGCCCACAAGGTTGCGGAGAGCGAGGTTTCGTCAGTCTTGCTCCAGGGTGAATCAGGCACCGGCAAAGACCTTGTCGCGAAGGCAATTCACTATCATTCGGCGCGCGCAGATCATCCGTTTGTGGCAATCAACTGCGCCGCAATTCCGAGCACACTAATTGAGAGCGAGCTGTTTGGTTATGAGAAGGGCGCATTCACGGATGCCAAAGTCCGTAAGGAAGGAATGTTTGAACAAGCCGAAGGCGGCACACTCTTTTTGGATGAAATCGGCGAGCTCGAATTGAGTTTGCAAGCCAAGCTGTTGCGTGTGCTTGAAGAAGGTTCGTTTCGACGCGTCGGTGGTCTAAAGGATCTACCGTTGGATGTCCGAGTGATTGCTGCTTCGAACCGCGATCTAAAGAGCGAAGGCGAAGCCGGACGTTTTCGCGCCGATCTCTTTTATCGTCTCTCAGTGATCCAGATTGACATTCCTCCACTGCGCGAAAGGGGTGATGACATTCGCATGTTGGCGGAACATTACATGTCGAACTTCAGAACGCGGCTGCGGAAGAATGTTAATGAGATCACGCCTGAGGCTTTAGCGACATTCGGCGATTATTCATGGCCTGGAAATGTTCGCGAACTTCGCAACGTGATTGAACGCGCAATGATTCTGGAAGACGGCGAATCAATCACAACCAAGTATTTGCCGCGTGGTTTGATCGGCGACGGCCGTATCACGTCTGAGACCCGGTCAGACGCAAAGTCTAAGGATCCGATGCAATTGCCGACTGCAGGGGTATCCTTGGAAGACGTGGAAATGTCGCTGGTTCGCCAGGCGCTCGAGCGGAGCAATGGCAACCAGACGAAGGCCGCCGAACTTCTGAACATTTCACGCGACCAACTTCGTTACCGCATGAAGAAACTTGAAGAAGCAGCCGCCGCCGCAACAGACTGAAAAGAATATCCACAGATTACACAGATTACTATTTCGGATTTCGGAATGCGGATTTCGGATTTTGTGTTTTCTGGGAATCTGCATGTACAAATAGAGTCTGCATGTACAAATATAAGACCGTTCGTATTCAGATGAGCAACTCATCAGCACAAAATCCGAAATCCGCATTCCGAAATCCGAAATAGTAATCTGTGGATATTCTTCAACGTATGGCCGAGCCCTCAATAAGACCACCAAACACCGAGACTCTTGAGCAGTCGCTCAAAGAACTTGCTGATATCAAATTCGCCCTTGATCAGTCCACCATAGTCGCGATAACGGATCAGACCGGGATCATCCATTACGTAAACGACGCCTTCTGTCGTATTTCAAAATACTCACGCGACGAACTGCTTGGACAAGATCACCGCATCATCAACTCCGGTTACCACTCAAAAGAGTTCATTCGAGAACTTTGGACGACCATTGCTTCCGGCGAGGTTTGGAAAGGGGAGATTCGCAACCGTGCGAAGGATAGGTCAATTTACTGGGTTGATACGACCATTGTTCCCCTCCTCAACTCCGACGGGAAGCCGTACCAGTACGTGGCGATTCGCCACGACATAACGAAGCGCAAGTTTGCGGAAGAAAAGATCCAGCAACAGGCAGAACTCCTCGACCAAGCGCAGGATGCGATTATCGCTCGCGATCTCGATGATAGAATCTTCTATTGGAACAAAAGTGCTGAACGTCTCTACGGTTGGACCACTGACGAAGTGATCGGACGTGACGCGAAGGAGCTCCTTTACCAGGAGATCCCGCCAGGGTTTGAAGAAGCTGAAATTGCCGTGAGGGAACAGGGCAAATGGAGCGGTGAGCTTTCGCAAGTAACAAAGGATGGTCGCGAGATAATTGTGCTCAGCCGTTGGACACTGGTGCGTGACGAATATGGGCGGCCGCATCAGAAGCTCATCGTCAATACTGACGTCACTGAACAGAAGCGGCTCGAAGCCGAAGTGCAAAGAGCAGCTCAACTGTCGTTTGTCGGCGAACTGGCTGCTGGACTAGCTCACGAGATCAAGAATCCTCTGGCCGGCATTCAGGGCGTCGTGGACATCTTGATCCGCCGGCGCGAAAAGACCGATCCTGAGCGCGAAGCACTGGAAGGTATACGTCATGAAGTGACACGCATCGACAGCACGGTGCGTGCTCTACTTGAACGCGCCAGACCACGGCTGGTGTCAGTTAAGTCAACATCGCTTTCTGCAGTCGTGCGGAGCGCCGTAAACCTGGCGCGTGGTCAACTCAGTCAGACGGATGCTCGAGGTGGGCGCGTTACGATCAACTATGAACCACCCGTCGATCCGATCGTTGTGAGTATCGACGCGGCTCAAATCGAAGATGCTGTATT
>DATJKB010000543.1:0-10163 GCA_035491875.1 Pyrinomonadaceae bacterium
TCGGTCAAACCAGAGTTCTTCAACCGAAGTTTTTCCGTCTTTTCTCGTTAACTTGAGAACGCGACTGCCACCACTGTAAGCGGACGAGACAAACAAAAGATTGTCTGTGCCCCAAATAGGATTACTGATGTTCAAGCCCCAATCAGTGACATGACCGTGCGACCACAGCAACTCCCCGTTGTTTGGATTCACTCCAACGATCTGCTTACCCATGAATGCGACCAACTGATCCTCACCATCGACGTTGATCAGAATCGGCGATGTCGGCGACATATCGAGTGTTTGGTTCTTCCAGGCAACGCTGCCGTCGTGCTGATTGAAAGCAACAAAGGTTTGGCCTGGTCCTCCAAGCGTGAGAATGATTGTGTTCTTGTAAGCGAGCGGGCTGCACGCATAGCCACGGTCCATCTTTCTGCCGTTGTACTCGGTCCAAAGATCGTGCGACCAGATAGCCTTGCCTGTTTGTTTATCGAGTGCGTGAAGTTTACCGAGTGCCCCAACACTGAAGAGTCTATTGCCAACAATTAATGGTGTTGCATGAGGCCCCAGGCCCTCTTTGTAATTCATCCCCGCGGTAGGCGCTGGATACTTGTGCTCCCAGATAGTTTTGCCGGTGTCGGCGGCGAGAGCGATCACAACTTCCTCATCGCCGCTGCTGTACATGGTGTAGAGGATGTTTCGGTCAACGAGGATTGATGAGTGACCTGCGCCGAGCGGACGAGTCCAAAGTTTCTTCGGTCCTTCTGCCGGCCACTTTGCTGCAAGACCTTTTGAATTGGTAACGAAGTTCCGTTGTGGTCCGCCCCACTGTGGCCATTCGGATTGGCCAAACGCCTGAATGCAGAGTGCAAGAACTATGATGATCACAAAGGAAGCTGATTTGAGATGAGGATGGATTGTCATTCTCCCCCCTATGCGTTACGAATTGCCGATTTCAGATTGTCCAATCGGCAATCGACAATCGGCAATCGACAATGTTTTACTCCGCTCGCAATGCCTGCAAAAGCGGCGTTCGAATCGCTACCCACGTCGCAGCAATTGACGCAGCAAGGCCTGATACTAATACAGCTAGCAACAACAAGCCCAATGAAATTTGTGCAAACTGACCATGGCGCGCGAGCACGACCGGCAGAATTGCGAGCAACGCGCAGACGGTGCCGCTTGCAACTCCGGCAAAAAGAAGCAAAGCGTTTTCAGAGATGATCATTACAGCGAAGTGTCGCGAGTTATAACCCACTGCACGCATCAATGCTAGTTCGCGACGTCGCTCAAGCACATTCCGTAACAAGACCGCTGCTAAGCCAATCGTGCCGAGAACCAACCCTAAGCCTCCAAGCATTTGAAAAGTCGACAAGTAAGTATTCTCGACCCGGTGAAAAGTCGCGAGTCGTTCGGAAGTAGGCTGAACATCGAATCCAAAATCTGATAATCGTTCTTCGAGTACCGTCGCGGTAGTTTGAGCGCGGTCCGGTTCGGGTAGATCAATCAGGAAGAAAGTGTAACCCTGCCGGTCTGGATACAAGCGAACGAAATTCTTTTCCGACATTAACAATTCACTCTGAAACAAACTGTCAGACAGTGACGCAACGACACGCAAGCGAATTGTGTCTGAGCCACGCGGCAACAAGAAATCGTCGCCGAGCTTCAGGTGCATAACGTAGGTCAATGAATTGGCGTCGGCAATTACTGGGACGGCTCCGTCTGGGAATTCGCGATTCAACAGCAGCCAGGGGTTTGCCGTTTCTTGCTCGCTAGCTGCTGCGAGCGAGTTCTGAAAGGTGAAGCGCCCACTGTTAATGAAATCGTCAGTTGGCGCGACGATCTTCGGATTACGGGGCCGGTAGAGATTCAAACAACTCGCATCATCACCCGGCTGAACACGAAAGCGCGTGAACTTTACGCCGGTAAGCGCTGGATCAGAATCAAGATTTGCGAGATTGAGAGTCTCCTGTCCTTCGCGCGAGTTTGGATCATTGACCAAAGGCACAACGGAATCGGCCAGCAGGGGATATCCGCCAGTGCCCGATTTTCGTTCTTGAGTTGTCGTACCTTCGCGATGTCGAAACGAGTCAACGGCAACGATGATGAAGACCGCGGAGGCTATAAGTGCGATGCAAAGTACACTTCGCGCGGGACGATAGGTGGCGTTGCGAAATCCAGTTCGCGCGATGGGCCACAATACTTGAGCAGACAATAAGCCATGTTGCCGACGGCGCAACAAATTCGATTGGTAACAGAGAAGTGCTGCAAGAAATAACGTGCCGCCGCCAAAGAAGCCAGCCACTTGACCGACGAAACCAAATGCCGCGGCTAAAACGAGTAGTAATCCGAGGACGCCGAAGATAATCGCAAGTCGCAATGAAGTTATTAATCTGCGACGCTTGTCAGTGCCGCTCTGCGTATCAGATACAGCACCCGTCAACATGCTGCGGGTTGATCGCCGTCGCAGAGCTCGTAGCGTAAGCGCGATGCAAATGAGCGCAGCCAGTATTCCGCCGGCGACTCCAATCACGAGCGACTGTGTCGAGACATGAAGCTTCAAGGCGTTGGTTCCAACTGCATCAACCCACCACGTTCGCAGACCAAACATCATGAACTGTCCGTAAGCAATAGCGCCCAGTGCGCCAAGCAAGCTTCCGAGCACGGAGAGGATTAAGCCCTCAATCAGAAACAAAGCTCTTGTTTTGGATGGACCAAAGCCCATCGCGCGAAGTGTACCGATTTCACGGATGCGCTGCTCGACGCCGAGTTTGAAAAATAGCGCAGTGAGTAACAAAGCGGAGACTACGAGAAAGAAACTGAAGTAAAGAAAATATTCACCGAAATCGGTTGCGCCTCGCGATGCCTGAAGCCCTTCGGATCGGACCGGCAAAATAGCAACGCCCATCAACGTCGGATTCAATGCATTCCGAAAGCGGTCGTAAAAATTGTTCCCTGAATTGCTGTCAGATCTTTCAACGAGACGAATAGAAGTTGCTTGTCCGAATCGCGACTGCCAGAGATTCTGTCCGACCGGCAAGGGAATAAAAGCTTTTGGAGTAGTCGTATGTTGATGCCAGTAGTCTTCGTCTTTCTGCCGGATGCGTTTTAAATCGATCGGGAACGGTGGGTCCCAATCCGAAAGATTTTCTGAACCGGTGATGCCTGGATATTCGGGCACCAAATCTCTGTCAGCTGCCAATCCGTTTATCGGAACGATGCCGGCGAGTTGAAACGTCGCTGCCTTAGTTTCCAACCGGCCCGCGTCGTGCCAGAGGTAATACTCCAAAGTCACTTTGTCGCCTTTGCGAACTCCGAGATCATTTGCCGCCCACTCATTAAGGATGATTGGCGGCGGGTCTGTGTTTGATGGAGGATGCGGAACGAGTTGTGAAAATGAGTCCTGATCAATTGCGGTGACGAGAGAGTAGGGAATCGACTTCTCTCCGAAACTTATGCCGTTTGCGAGATAAGAGAAGACGCCTATGGGCCGCATCGACAAACTCTTCGCGGCCTGACGCGCGGCAGCGTCTAACGAATTGCTGACCATCTTGCTTTCGTGTTCGATCGAGAGGACGGGTTGGTTATCAACGTTCAGAGTCCGCAGCTTGATGCCCAGATCTTCGAACGTGATCCGTCTACGCATGATCTCGTTGAGGGCGGCCGCGTTGGATCGCGACTTTTCACTTACGAGTATCAGGTTTACTTTCTCTGGCTGCTCAAGCTCTGTTTGGAGAAGTTTGAGTGGGACGAAGACGGCGCGCACACCTGACTGTTGTGGTTGAATCGAAAACTCGCCGAGTGCCGCGGAATCCAAAATCTCAGCGAGGTTCAAGCGTAGAGTCTTGCCCAGCTCGTCTTTCTTGCTGTGTAACGATTCCAAAGGAATATCCGACGGCTTTTCCAGTCGTAGAAGCAGCGGGTCGCCGGCATTTGCGCCGAGTTCGTTGGCGAGAGTCTGACTCATGTAGACGGTCCGGTTTTGTGGACCTGTTCGCTCGCGACCATTGAATTTCCAAAACCGATCGTCGACGCCATATAGTTTGATCGCAGACGCTACTCGTTTGCTCGCCTCATGTGTTGCCTGAGCTTGGATAGAAATCAGTGGACAGGCTAATGCAAATCCATTGGTGCCGAATTGTGGGTCTTCTTGAATATCTGTAGCCAGTCGGTCTCGGAAAAAGCCGGAGGATGTAACGACGAAGCTCGTCTGTCCTAATCTTTGAACAACGAGATCACGAAGACTTGCGCGAACGGAATCACCTACGAGGAGCGCGCCCGCCAGGACGGCGACAGCCACAGCGACACCAAGAACGACGGCGAGGTTGGTGCGCCAGTAATAAGTAAGGCTCCGGTTGAGAAGCTGCGCTGTCGACATATATTGGACAGGATTTCAGGATTTCAAGATTTTTTAAGTGAGAAGTAAAAGAAGAAGCATTGGCACAGAATGGCTACTCACAATTCTGTTGTGACTTTTTAGTCTTAAGAATCCTGTAATCCTGAAATCCTGTCAAAGGCCCCTTCCGTTTGCATCGTTACAGGCTCCGAAGTTGCTGGTCGATTAATTCGTAGCGAGTGGGAAGGCGCCCCGCTAATTCAGCGCTGTGTGTGACAACTACAAGAATTGTCTGCTGCTGCCGATGCAAATCCAAAAGCATCGACGCGACAACTTCAGCCGCTTTCTGATCAAGATTGCCCGTCGGTTCGTCGCACAGCAGTAGTTGTGGCTTTGTAATCAGTGCCCGAGCAAGGGAAACCCGTTGCTTCTCTCCGCCCGACAACTCTGCAGGCCTGTGATCAAGTCGATGGCTTAGTCCAACTTGATCGAGTAATTCCCGCGCGCGGTTGGCCGAGTCTTTTGCATTTGTCGAAACCAATGTTGGCGTCAAGACATTCTCGAGCACTGAACACTGCGGCAACAAACAATGATCCTGGAAGACGAATCCGACATTTTGATTTCTGAACGCGGCGAGCTGTTTCTCGTTCAGTTGAAATGGATTCTGGCCATCGAGTGTGACTGAACCGTTGGTTGGTGGCTCAAGCGCGCCGACGATGTAAAGAAGAGTGCTTTTGCCCGTTCCTGATGGCCCCATGATCGAAACGGCATCGCCTCGCGACAATGAAAGCGAGACGTCGTTAAGAACGCGAAGCGCGCCGCCGGGCGTCGGATAGTCTTTGGAAACGTTCTCAACCTTGAGCACAATACGTCCTAACGGTTAACGGCCGGCATTAGCGGCACGCGCGCGAGACTGAGTTTAAGAGGCATGCTGGACACCGCGTCCGCTGCATTCCCTTGTTAGATTGCGCCCACCTTTCATCGAGGCTTTCTCTTTCGCAATCTCCTGAAGACTAACACTAGGGCGTACCCCGGCAGTGCGAGAACCAATAGGTAGATTGCAAACGCGATCGGGTAATCTTTCGCCGCTGGGATGTAGTATTCAATCAGCGAGTCTAAGCCGTCGAAAAATGCGAGATGCATGATTCCTCACCGCATTCTTGTTATCGAGAACCGACATCAGCACTGATGGTTGTACCGGTATCCAGCAAGCTCTCATAAACATCCAGGGCACTGTCAGCCATACGAGCAACGCTATAAAACTCACGTACATTGCGAAATCCGTTGTCGCTGAATTCCTCAGCGAGACTCGGATCCTGATTCATCTTTAGCAGGCCGTCGGCCAGGCTGTTTAGATCATCCGCTTCCACCAACAAACCACCGCCGGTCTTCTCGACTATCTCGGTGAAGGCTCCACGACGCGGTTGGACCACTGGAACACCGCAGGCCATCGCTTCCAATAGGAAGATCCCTTTCGGCTCATTGTAAGTTGCCGGCACTGATAGCACATCGAGCCCCTGCAAAAACGAAATCTTCTGTTCGCGATCTAGTTTGCCGCGATACGCGAACTCACTGCCAAGATTCGACGCCTCCATCTGACCAACAATATCGGCCAGATACTTGTGATGTTCCGGTGCGAGATAACCAGCCACTTCCAAACGCGCGTTTGCCAATGCGCCGCTGCTCCGAAGATGTCGATAAGTGTCAGCCAGGACGTGTAATCCCTTTTCAGGCGCGATGCGTGCAAAGAATCCAATCGTAAACGGACGCGAATCATTTCGCGGCTTTTTCGAATAGCCGTCAAGATTTATTCCCAGTGGTACCACGCGAATCTTGCTTGGGCCAATCCCCAAATATTGGGGCATAAACTTGGCGTAGTATTCGCTGACAGATATGAATGTGTCGACGTAATCGAGTTGACTGCGGATTAGTTCATGAGACTGGGCCCGATAAGGTTCTTCGAGTCCGTCGAGAAAAAGATCCTCACCTTGCAACGTACAGCAGATCGGTTTTCCAACCGCTTCCTTTATTGGCTTCGCCAGGCCTATTAATAACGTGTAGGGAAGACTTACAATGTCCGGCTGATCTTCCGACTTGAGCCAGTCAAGCAGCTTAGCAATTTCTTTATGTTGAAAACCGTTCTCGCCTTTCAACATCGAGACCGTCATTTCACCAAGCATCTTTGGACTGGTTGAGATCGAACGACGTGTTGCGAGGTCCAACATCGTCTTCGAATCCCAAACTCGATCCAGCCACTTGGGCGAATTGCGAAAGACGGGAACGTATTGTTCGAGATAGACGCTCACGCCACCGAAAAACACTTTGTTGTAACTGACATTCTCTTCGTCGGTGAGGGTAGGTGTGTAAACAGGAAGAAGTGTGACGTCATGTCCGCGGGCGATGAGTTCCGTGGCCAACGCGTTATCTCGCAGACAGCTGCCGCAGTACATTGGTCCGGCCCCGCCTGTGAGATAAAGGATCTTCATAGGTTATGCCCGATACACTTTAAGTTTGTCGCCGCAGCTCCTGTCACTCAAGCTAATAGGAACACTTCAACGAATGTCCGATACGCTTCAGCTTGTCGTCGAGCTGACCTGCACTCAACTCCACCGGAATGAGTCAACAAATGATTGCGCGTTCCCGTCAGATTGAGTGTTGGGCATCACGACGACAAGCTGAAGCGTATCGGACATTCGTTGAAGTGTTTCTGATAGCTTGAGTGTCAGTAGAATCAACGACAAGCTAAAGCATATCGGACATTCGCTTGATTAGTTTCTGGGAGCTTGATACACCCGCACACCACGACAAACTAAAATGTATCGAATCAGAATCCGCCTACACGCTGAAACGCTCGTCGCGCATACAAGTGTTCGAAGAGATTCCCCTCGTGTGGTTGGTCCCAGCCGATCTGATTTGTCTGCACCGCACCTACATTTAAGCGATCCACATTCGTTGAACGCAAAAGTTTGTCGATTAGTTTAGGATCGTTTGTGATCGCAGTAACGACCAGGCTTGGTCCCAACGCCGCCGGGATTTCCTCAGGATCCACATTCACCACACTCGCGAAGGGAAACATATATTCCCGGTTTGCCAGTCCGTGTTCGGCGCTGTCACACATGATGACTGTCGGTAACAGATACTTGCAGCCGTCGCGTTCGACTAGACGATCGGCGCTTCTATAAGAAGCCGTGACATCGCGAGCACCTTCCTCGTTCAAACCCTGATCGATCAACTGTGACACACGAGTAGCTACATTCGCATCGGCGAAAGGCGCAATCTGTGCCTCAGGATCATCTTCAGCTCGAGGCTCAATCGCCGCTAATCGTTGCGCCAAGGCCTCGCTTATTTCTTTGGCGTGTTTGGTGACCCAGATACCTGACGCATTAATGCAGGATCGTCCACCGTTGTCGGCGATCGAACGCACCATCAGATCGAGATACTGCTGCCAATCGTCTGCGCAATCAGGCCCGATGAGTATCTTGCTGTAACCGGGACCGTGCAGTTCGATTCGCGGATCGTTGGCCCACACGCCGACGGAGCTCGCATCGCCAAACATTATTCCGCGCTGACAACGACTTAGTATCTCCCCCGCACCTGCGTGGTCAGTCGGGTAAAACGAAAATGCTGTGGGCGGCGCGCCTGCGTTAATGAATGCTTGAATGATTCGATAGGGCGTCCATGGCTCCGCACTGCCCGGTTTGAGCACGAGCGGGATCTTCAAAGGAATTGCTGGTACCCACAACGAATGCACGCCAGGTGAATTGCTCGGTAGGACAACGCCAAGCGACTCGGTTCGTGGATAAAAGCTCACGGGCTTGCCATCGATATCGCCGAAGCCGCGGTCAAGAATCTTCCAGTCGATATTGCGAGTGAGTCCATCGATGACCTGGCCGGCTTCTGTCAGCGCGCCGTGAAGTTTTTGCATGTTGCGCCGCGCCAGCACGTGCGGCATTCCGGTAGTTGCTGACACGTGACGAACATAATCGTCTGGAGACTGAGTATCGTCACCCAATGGCAAAGAAGCGCTGAGAAAGTTTTCCGCAGCGCGTTTGCAAATGTCGACGAGTTCAGAAGTGGAAAGTGATGCTAGTTCTTCGCGGGCAGTTTTTTGATCTCGCAGATCGCGTCGAATCAGTCCTGCATTCGCCTGACTGACCTCCACAAACGGTTCACGCGTGCGATAGTGGCGCGCAACTGCGACATCTAGACTCTTGTACGGCTGGCCGTTTCTGAGAATTGGAATATGAAGCATAAGATATTGTTGATTTTAGATTTTAGATTGTTTGATTGGTGCTTTGCTTGGGATGTTGGACGACTTTCGTAGATTGGCAATCTTCAATCTGCAATCAAAAATCTAAAATCAGTACACTCCTTCGACAACACTTGCCCCCAGTTTCGCGAACGGCCGCACGTTCCTGACGCCATCCCACGGATACTGCTCGCAGGGCGGCTCTCTTTCTGCTTCATCGCGTTCGAGAAAGCGCGGCATGAAGAATTCCTTCGTCAGCGTCGTCAAACGCACGCGGCCGGTTTCGCCGTGTTCAACCACTCGATCCGGGTTGTTCGGATCCACGATCTCGATCATCGCCCGCGGGTTCGGTGGATAGTAAATCACCGCGAAGTTGTCTTCTGCTTGCCGCGGTTTGTGGACCGCCAGTCCCATCAGTGTGTTGCCATAAGTCGGCGCGAAGTAGGCGCCTTCAAGAAGCTCCTCGACGGCGAAGCGATGAAACTGCGGCGTCATCTCCGTGCCCCCACAGAACACACCTGTGATACCCATCTTCTTGAGCGACACCTTTTCGCATATCGCTTCAAGCAGTTTAGGAGTAGTGAACAGGCAGCGGATGTTGTCATGAGCGCGCAGAAGTGTGAGCGCTTGATCTACAACGTGTTGCTTGTACTGCTCGGCCATCTTTGGTTGGCCCATCTTCAAAAGCTTGATCACCCAACGCGGATCCAGATCAACCATGAAGCAGATCCCGCCACGGTGTTGGGCCAGATGTTCGACAGCCAGGCGCAGACGACGAGGACCAGTTGGACCAACGGACAGCCAGTCAGCACCTTTTGGGAAATACTCTTCAGGAAGCGTGTCGCTGAACGCCTCGTAGTCGAGACGAAAGTCTTCAATGTTAATTCGCGACTTCGGCACGCCCGTGCTGCCTCCCGTCTCAAAGGTATAAACCGGGCGGTCGGCCAGTCCTTTTGGCACCCAGCGACGCACTGGTCCACCTCGCAACCATTCATCCTGGAATGGACCGAGCTGCGCAAGATCGTCGTAAGTGTGGATCTTAGTGCGTGGGTCCCAGCCGAGTTTCTCGGCGTAGCTTAGCCAGAAGGGACAGCCAGTGGCCGGATCAAAATGCCAGGCGACAACTTCACGAACCCATGCATCAAGAGTGGTCCTGGCTGCGTCGATTTTTGTTTGCAACGTTTGAGGGGCAGTGGACATTCGTTTTCGAGCGACTAGTCTGCGGTGTAGTGTGCATCTTTCTCCAACGCGGCGCGAAGCGTTGTTGGTATTTCTGTCGGCTTACCGTTCTGCAAAACCACCAGCGTCATCGTTCCTTCAATTGCAACTTCGCCTACGGAATCAAAAACCCGGTAGTCATAACGAATGGACGTTCTACCAAGTTTCCCAGCGGTTAGGCGCAATTTGAAGGGCGCGTCGAGTTCGAGCACGCGCATGAACCGACACTCGATGTTTACGCGCGGAAAATCGTAACCCATGCCGCGATTCATTGGCCACTCGATCCGCCGCACCAATTCGCTTTCTGCCTCTTCTATGATTTCGAAGATACGGGGAAAATGAAGTCGGCCGGCCGCATCCGCATCGGCCCAACGCAGACGT
>DATJKB010000544.1:0-3409 GCA_035491875.1 Pyrinomonadaceae bacterium
GCAGTGTTTTCATCGTGTTCTCCAGACTTTGGCGTGCAGGGAGTGATTGATCGCTTCGGACAAATCGAGCCGAAGATTCTATTCGTCACCGACGGCTACTGGTACAACGGGAAGCCGATAACGATTTCGGAGAAGAGCTCCGAAGTTGCCTCACAACTGTCTTCGGTTGAGAAAGTGATAGTCGTTCCTTTTCTGGGCGAGGTCGAGTTGAGCGAAGAGTTCGAAACCTGGCCCAACTTTATAGATCCCTTCGAAGCAGAGACTGATATCGACTTCACGGCACTGCCTTTCAATCATCCTCTGTTCGTGATGTATTCGTCGGGCACAACTGGCATTCCTAAATGTATTGTCCACAGTGCCGGCGGAACACTTCTGCAACTGCTGAAGGAACATCAACTTCATTGCGACATCAAGCCAGGCGATCGACTCTTCTTCTTCACGACTTGTGGTTGGATGATGTGGAACTGGCTCGTGACGGGACTTGCATCAGGCGCAACGGCGATGCTCTACGACGGTTTTCCATTGGCTGGAGAAGGGAAGTTGCTCTTTGATTACATCGAGCAGGAACACATCAAACACTTTGGCGTGTCAGCCAAGTTTATTGACGCAATCGCGAAGAAAGGTGTGTCACCCACTGACACCCACGACCTAAGTTCGTTGCGCACAATCTTATCAACAGGCAGTCCGCTTTCTCCTGAGAGTTTCGATTACGTCTATCGACACATTAAGAACGATGTTCTATTAGCGTCGATCTCCGGAGGCACAGACATCATTTCAGCATTCGTGTTAGGAAATCCGTTGTTACCGGTGCATCGTGGTGAGATTCAGTGTCGCGGACTCGGCATGGCTGTCGAAGTTTTCAACGAACACGGTCAAACCGTTCGGGAAGAGAAAGGCGAGTTAGTTTGCACTAAGCCCTTTCCGTCGATGCCGGTAGGCTTTTGGAACGACGCGCACGGATCGAAATACCGCGCCGCTTATTTCGAAAAGATTCCTGGTATCTGGGTGCACGGTGATTATGCTGAGATCACGAAACACAATGGGCTCATTATCTATGGACGATCAGATGCAACGCTGAACCCCGGCGGTGTACGCATTGGCACCGCTGAGATCTACCGGCAGGTCGAACAACTGTCTGAAGTGATCGAATCGTTGGTAATTGGACAGGAGTGGGAAAACGATACGCGTATCGTGTTGTTCGTCAAACTTCATCCTGACGTGGCTTTAGATGATTCTTTGAAGACGCGCATTAAAGATGCGATTAGACGAAACGCTACGCCACGTCATGTGCCGGCTGTGATTGTTGCAGTTGAAGATATACCCCGCACGAAGTCCGGTAAAATCGTTGAATTAGCTGTTCGCGAAACTGTTCACCACCGGCCAGTAAAAAATCTCGAAGCGCTGGCTAATCCCGAGTCGTTAAGATACTTCGCAAATCGTGAAGAACTGCGAGTGGGAGACACAGGGAGTGGGCGTGTTTGAATGCGTATCGCTCCTGGAGTGAGGCGCGTTTATACTGGGAGCGCGGACGTCCTCGTCCGCAACGCGACGTCAGTCGCGCAAGATCTGGTTCGCTTCGCTCATTGCGGACGAGGACGTCCGCGTTCCCAGTATCAACTATTTCGCCCCGGCGCTAAATGAATACAAAGCATTACGTGTCCGAATGTAAAGGTTGCTGCCGGCAATCGCAGGGGTGGCCCATACCTCTTCACCAAGGTCGTTCGAGGCGAGTATTTCCCATTGCGCGCCGGCTTTGAGCACAGTGACCTTGCCGCTTGCACTCACTACAAATACCTTTCCATCTGCCGCAACAGGAGAGGCGTAATACTCCTCGAGTGCGTTAGGCGTACGACCCTGTTTCAGAACTTGTCCGTTCGCGGGATCAAGGGTAGTAACAATGCCGCCCTCTTTCATCAGATACATCACGCCCTGGTAGATCAATGGCGCAGGTATGTTCGGATAAGATTTTTGAAGACGCCAGGCGACATTGGAAGATGTAACGTCTCCCTGGCCACCTAAACGGACAGCGGTAAGACCGTGACCAACTACAGTTGAATTGCGTACAAACTCGTACTCCGCACGATCGACGTAGCCGTCGTTATTTGCGTCCAACCAGCCAAAATGCTCAACGCCCTCTTTGTTAGACTTCATTTCCTCGCGCTCTACTCGTTGGTCCTTATTGGCGTCGTGTTGTTTGAGGGTTTCATCGAAGGGTGGGAAAAAGGGCGCGTCGCCACCCTCCGCCAGCACGTAGACCATATCTGCTCCAAGAACCGGGACACCTTTGGGATATGAGCCGACTTTGGTCACCCACCACAATCGCTCGCCCTTATCAAGAGAGTATGCGTCGACGGAGGGCGAACCGAGCACGATCACCTGGGGTGGTCCATCCTTCGGCTTATAAATAGTCGGAGTGGAGTATCCTTCAAAGTTTTGCCGGCTCTTACGCCAAAGCACTTTTCCATCGCGCGTATCGACTGCAATGATGAAAGAGTCCATTCGGTGATCACACACCATCACCAAAGTGTTACCAGCGAGCACAGGCGATCCACCCATGCCGTAGAAGCTATTAAATGGTCCTAAGGGAAGTCGCCATCGTTCCTTGCCGTCTGGTCCATACGAGATCAATCCCAACTCTCCGAAAAACGCGAACACGTTCTTTCCATCGCTAACCGGACTCGGTGAGGCCGAATCGTTTGCCTTGTACATCGTCATTTGCCGCGCGCGAACAACCTCACGGCGCCACAAAATCTTTCCTGTCTTTCGATCCAGAGCGAGCGTGATTAGCTTGTCTCCTTCACTCGCTGTCATAAACACGCGATCGGCAGTGACAACTGGAGACGATCGCGCGAAGGGAACTGCTACCTTCCAAACGAGGTTCTTCGTCGAACTGAATTCGGCGGGCAGTGAAAAGCCTTCGGCAACGCCGGTCCCATTTGGACCACGGAATTGCGGCCATTCATTGGTACGAACTAACGGCAGTTCGGATGTTTGCTTATTGGGCTGTGCTTGAATCGAAGGATTAGCTAAGAGAAACAACGCTGTGACCATAAATAAAGTCCGCAGGTATGTTTTGACTTTCATATTCTGAATCGTGCTTAGAGGAGGTCGAGCGCGCACGTCCTTTCTGGCGAGTGTTCTGATGGCGCGCATTTTCGCTTAGTCGTAACGCATAAGCAATACAAAGCTCGAGAGGTCTTCGCTTGTTCTTGGCACTGAGCAAAAGAATTGGCTCAAGTTAGGAAAAAAGCCGGCGGGAATCCTCCCACAGATCCCCGCCCTTGCGGTCGCATGTCCTCACCCCATGCAACCGACGTCGTCCGCCAGGGAGGCGGACTCTTTTTAACGCGTAAAATTCCGCGAAGAAGGGTCAGCCGATACAGCTTTTATTGCTACAGAATGCCACAAG
>DATJKB010000545.1:0-8273 GCA_035491875.1 Pyrinomonadaceae bacterium
GTCGCGGCGATGATCCTCGTGATGAGAGTTGTCGACCTGCTGTGGATGATCGAGCCGGCATTCTCGGGCGAGAGGTTTCATGTGAGTTGGTTGCATCCGGTAGGTCTTATCGCGATTGGCGGATTATGGCTCGCGATGTTCGCGAGAGAGCTGAGCAGGCGCGCGCTGATTCCGATCAACGATCCCGGGTATGAATCGGTTCTGGAGCAAGCGCACGCGGGACATTAGTGTTCGAGACGGACTAGAGGCTTTGCAAAAAACTGGTTTTCCGAATTTTAAAAGCGGCGCTTTAGCTTGTCGTCAACGCTCAGGAGGGCCAATGTCGATGGATGTTGAGTGTTTGTATAGTCGACGACAAACTAAAGTGTATCGGACATAAAGAAGAATTATGAGCAAGGACCACGACAACATTCATCGGACTGAAACACCTGACGTTTCACACATCCGCAACATCGAGGTGACGCACGAGCGTAGCGATGTGAACGTCGGGGCGATCGTGAAGTTCGTCCTTTTTCTTACGTTGCTAACGGTAGTGGTCTATGTGCTCATGTGGGGAATGTTTCGCTTGTTCCAGGCACAGGCCCAGAAGGAGCCGTTGCCTGGCCCGATGGCGATGTCCGAAGCTGAGCGACTGCCTCCCGAACCACGACTGCAAGGGGCACAGGGCTTTGGTAGCGAACTGGCGAAAGCCGCCGGTGAAAACGACTCAAAGCTTCCGCGCGATCCGGAATGGGAGATCAGAGTTTTGCATCAGCTTTGGGAAGACGGTCTAAAGCATGGATTGCGCGATGCAAACGGCCAGGTTGTAGGCATGCCTATCGAGGAGGCGATGAAGAAAGTTGCTGCGGGGGGCCTGCCATCGCGCGCGAATGGTCCTGTGAAGATGGAAGACTTCGCGGTGAGAATCCCCACTGCGGCAAGTTCGGGACGTGTAACTGAGAAGAGATAGCGTTAATGCGAAACACATCAATTTTTCTTTTAAGCCTTTGTTTGTTGTTTCTTTGCTCTCAAGCGGTGTCAGCCCAGATGGGCCAACCGCGTGGTGCGTCACCGCTTTATAGCTCCAAGCCCTACGAGCCATCGGCTCCATCTGGATTACCGTCAGTGCTGAAGGAAGTCGGAATCGACCAGAAGCTAAACCAACCGTTACCTGCGGATGCGGTCTTCAAAGATGAGTCAGGTAACGAAATAAAGCTCGGCAGCTACTTTGGTAAACGACCGATCGTGTTGTCGTTGGTCTACTACGATTGTCCGATGCTCTGCACGCAAGTGCTGAACGGAATGATCGGTTCGTTCAAAACTCTTTCGCTTAAACCCGGAGAAGATTTCGACGTCATCAGTATCAGTTTTGATCCGCGAGAGACTCCGGCGCTCGCTGCTGCAAAGAAGAATTTGTATGTCAACAACCTTCCTGAGCCGAAACGTTCAGGAGCAACTGCTGGCTGGCATTTTCTAACTGGCGATGAAGAAAACATTAAACGCGTTACTGAGGCTGTTGGCTTTCGTTATCGCTTCGATCAGTCGACAAATCAGTTCGCACACGCCAGCGCTATTTACGTCGTCACCCCCGAAGGAAAACTGTCGCATTACTTCTACGGAATCGAATATGCACCACGTGATCTTCGGTTGGGATTAGTCGAAGCGTCGCAGAACAAGATCGGAACGGCCGTCGATCAACTGATGCTCTATTGCTTTCACTACGATCCTGAGAAAGGACAGTATGGCTGGATCGTAATGAACATCATCCGTCTTGGTGGAGTGATTACTTTAATCGGTATTGGTCTGCTGCTTTTGGTATTGCGCAAGCGCAACTCAGCTCGCGTTCATTTACCAGCGGGAGGCGCTGTTTAAGTCAATGGAAACGGGTTGGATCAGTTGGCTGCCCGAGGCCGCTTCGACTCTCGCCGGCAAGGTAGATGCTCTCTACTTCTATCTTTCAGGCGTGACGGCGTTCTTTACGTTGTTGATCTCGGGTGTGGTGATCTTTTTTGTAATCCGCTATCGCAGGCGATCACCGTTTGAGATACCTCGGCCGGTTGCGGGCTCGCATAAGTTGGAGACGATCTGGACGGTCATCCCATTAATGATCGCGATGAGCTTTTTCGTGTGGGGAACAAACGTCTACTTTCAGCAGGCGCGTAGTCCGAAGCTTGCGCAGGAAATCTACGTCGTTGGAAAACAGTGGATGTGGAAGGTGCAACATTCGACGGGCCAACGCGAGATCAACGAATTGCATGTTCCCAAAGGGCGGAAGATACGTTTGATCATGACGTCGGAAGATACCATTCATTCGTTCTACATCCCCGTGTTTCGTATCAAGGCGGATGTGCTGCCAGGACGTTACACAGATCAATGGTTCGAAGCTACAAAGACGGGGACGTTTCATCTTTTCTGCGCGGAATACTGCGGTATGAATCACTCGGGAATGATTGGTTCGGTGATCGTGATGGAGCCGAAGGAATTTGATAACTGGCTCGCAGGTAACGCGGGCAATCAAACGCCGGCAGCGGCAGGCCAACAGTTATTCCAATCGCTCGGCTGCGCGTCGTGTCATGGTGTTAGTGGAGAAGGTGGTCGTGGTCCAACACTCGCGGGACTGTTCGGGCGTCAAGCGCGATTAACAACCGGCACATCAGTCGTAGCTGATGAGGTTTACATCCGTGAGTCGATCGTGAATCCGCAGGCACAAATCGTCGAAGGCTTCACAGGGATCATGCCAACGTTCCAGGGGCAAGTAAGTGAAGATCAGTTGCTGCAGTTACTGGCATTCATTAAATCGTTACATATTGAGAACCCGCAGCAACCAGTGCCGGCGGCGAGTCCGGCGAGCACTTCGGCTCAACCGAGGCCGACGCCTCAGCTGAACCCGAAGTAGCGGGAAGAAGTTTATGCAACAAGAAGGATACGAAATACCAACACCATCGAAGGTGAACTACATTAACGCGCAGTATGGACTCAAGTCCTGGCTGCTGACGAAGGATCACAAGCGCATTGCCTTGTTGTATCTCGGGTCCGTCACCGCCTTTTTCTTCTTTGGCGGAGTCTACGCGATGATGATTCGCATAGAACTCTTAACGCCTCGCGGCGACTTCCTTTCTTCAGCAACTTACAACAAGGTCTTCACGCAACACGGAATCCTGATGATCTTTTTCTTCCTGATTCCGGCGATACCCGCAACGCTCGGCAATTTTCTTGTGCCGATGATGATCGGCGCGAAAGATCTCGCGTTCCCACGCATAAATTTACTCAGCTGGTATATCTACATTCTCGGCGGAATCATCACCATCTGGGCGCTGCTCTCCGGCGGTGTGGATACGGGTTGGACTTTTTACGCGCCTTACAGCACGACCTTTTCGAATACTTATGTTGTTCTAACCGGCCTCGGCATCTTCATAAACGGCTTCTCCTCAATTCTGACCGGACTCAACTTCATCGTCACGATCCACACGATGCGCGCGCCGGGTATGACATGGTTCCGGTTGCCGCTATTCATCTGGTCGCATTACGCGACGTCGTTGATCATGATTCTCGGCACGCCCGTGATTGCCATCACGATTCTGCTCCTCGCTTTCGAGCGTTTGGCGCGAATCGGGATTTTCGATCCGGCGATCGGTGGCGATCCGGTGTTGTTCCAACATCTGTTCTGGTTCTATTCGCACCCGGCCGTTTACATCATGATCTTGCCGAGCATGGGAGTGATCAGTGAGTTGATTGCTAACTTCTCGCGCAAAAATATCTTTGGTTATAAGTTCGTCGCGTTTTCGAGCCTGGCGATTGCAGTCTTTGGCTTCCTGGTCTGGGGCCATCACATGTTTGTGTCTGGCCAGTCAGTGTACGCCGCAATGATCTTCTCGTTCCTGAGTTTTGCCGTGGCGATTCCGTCGGCGGTAAAAGTTTTTAATTGGACGGCCACGCTCTACAAAGGATCGATTTCATACGACACACCGATGCTTTACGGTCTCGGCTTTATTGGACTCTTCCTGATTGGTGGCATGACTGGCTTATTCCTCGCCAGTATCGCGGTCGATGTTCACGTTACCGACACGTATTTCGTCGTTGCGCACTTCCACTACGTCATGGTTGGTGGAACATTGATGGGTTATCTCGGAGGTTTGCATTACTGGTGGCCCAAGATTAGCGGTCGCATGTATCCCGAAGGTTGGGGGAGATTCGCAGCGCTCGTAGTGTTCGTCGGTTTCAATCTTACGTTTCTACCCCAGTTTGTAGCGGGATATCTGGGGATGCCTCGCCGCTATCACGCGTATCCGCCCGAGTTCCAGGTGTTCAATGTTTTGTCCTCTGCAGGCGCAACTATTCTTGGTATCGGCACTCTCATTCCGGTGATCTATCTGGTTTGGTCCATGCGTTACGGTCGTCATGCGGAAGCAAATCCGTGGCATTTGCCGGGACTGGAATGGCGAACCCCATCGCCCCCACCAACTGAGAACTTCATAGTCTCACCTGTGGTGACGTGGGAAGCTTACGAGTTTGCTCCACCCGAGGAGATGGAAGTGGTGGGTACAACGCACCACAGACCTTTGGAAGATGCGCCTGTCGCTGGTGATTAATGGGAGTCTGAATTGGCTGAAAGCGTAACAGCAGAACACGAAGTCCATCATCCTGCGCTGCAGCACCACTTTGAGAATCTCGAGCAGCAGCGCGAAGCGGGAACACTCGGAATGTGGATCTTTCTCGTGACGGAGATCATGTTCTTCAGCGCAATGTTCTTCGCTTACACGCTTTATCGTTACAAGTTTCCGCTGGAGTTTGCATCCGCCAGTAACCACCTCTCCTTGAAATTAGGAGCGATCAATACTGTGGTCCTCATCGTCAGTAGCTTCACGATGGCGTTTGCGGTGTACAACGCGCAGGTGGGTCGCCAACGAAGATTAGTCATCAGTTTGATTTTAACCATCGTTCTCGGTCTGACGTTTCTGGGTATCAAAGCAGTCGAGTATCACGACAAGTACAAAGACAATCTGATTCCGGGACAGCTAATCCCCGGACACAAGTACAGCCCGGCCACAATTCATCTTTTGCCTGGGGCGTCGCCGCAGTATACCGAGATGTTCTACTGGATTTATTTCGCGATGACCGGCATGCATGCGCTGCATATGGTGATTGGCGTTGGGCTGCTGTCAGTGATCCTATTTTTCTCGATCCGTGGACGCTACGATCCGGAGTATCACAACCCTGTCGAGGTCTCAGGGCTTTACTGGCACTTCGTCGATTTGATCTGGATATTCTTGTTTCCGCTGCTTTATTTACTCGGCAGGCACATAGAACACGGCGGAACTCCGCTGCATTAGTTCGCAATTGAACTCATGAGTGAGCACATAGTCTCTGTTCGAATTTACTTTTTGATCTTGCTGGCACTGCTGGTAGGTACTGTTCTTACTGTAGTCGCGGGTAAAATCGACTTCCCGTTTCACCTAAATGTGATTATCGCTTTGACGATTGCGTGCGTTAAAGCAACACTCGTCATCCTCTACTTCATGCACATGCGCTACAGCAAACGGCTGGTGTGGATAATTTTTGTTTCAGCGCTGTTCTGGATGGGGCTACTTTTCGCCCTGACTCTTAGCGACTATACGACCCGAAACTGGCTGTCTCAGTAATTACTGTTCAACCCGCTCCAGCTTCGCCTGTTTCACTGCTACCACCTGCTTACAATTTGGACACTGCAATCTGAGTGTTGAATCGGAAGTCGTGATCCCGCCGCCGCAATAGGGACATTCTCCTCGAATCTCGTTCGTCTTGAAGAGATCGCGCATCATGATTACCGGCAAGATCAAGCCGGCCAGCAGTAAAGGAATGCCAAAAATCAGACCGATGGTGGTTCCCTGTCCAATGGTGAGACTGATAACAAGGCCGGCGATAAACAAAGCGAGGCCCAGCGCAATGCTGAAAGAAAAACTGTAGGCGCTATCAAACGACCGGGATGGTTTCGAAGCCGCAGGACGATTGGTATCCATGATTCCTCCGAAAAACTTGAATTGGCAGCTGGGGAAAATCTGTTGGCTTGAAATCGACTTTTACTCTGACGGCGAGACAGTTGTCAATTGCCGCAGGAAGAGCATCCACAGATTACGCAGATTACACAGATTAAGAGCTTAGACAGCTAAGTCGAGTGATCGGACTTACCCCTTTTTACATGGAAGATCGACGCATGATCACTCAACTTAGCTGTCTAAGCTCTTAATCTGTGTAATCTGCGTAATCTGTGGATGCTCTTCGGCGTTCCCGCTCCATCGCTGGTTTATGTTTTAATGACCGCTTCATGACTATGACTATTGAATCAACAAAAACTCCTTTTGAAACGTTTCTTAATGACTACGACGAAGAAGCTTGGTCGGCAACCTTAACCACGCTCTTACGTTCAGTTCACGAGGTCGACCGGAGCGCAACGCAGATCTGGTTTGCGTTCTATCCGCTTTCATTATTCCGCGCCCTTCACTCATCTACCGATCCGGAGACGCTCGCTGCGCGGTTGTTATTGCAAGGCAAGTATTACCTCAAGGATCAGATCGGATCGTCGCATACGTTTCTTTACGGTCATCGATTTTGGCCGGCAGTCAAGGAAGCTGTGCAACGCCATGCGAAAACATTTACTGCAAATAACAAGCAATCATTGGCGGATCAGGTTATCACGGTCGCGCAGGATGTCAGTCGCAGCACGAAGGTCGATCAATCGCTGCTCGTTGGCATAACGGCAGTGGCCTTCATGACGGTCCAACAAGCAGGATTGTCGGCTTTCGAACAGGCGCCGGCTGAGATGCTCGTTTCGCAGAAACAGGCTCAGAAGTCACCGGAACAAGCGCTTCGCGATCGCGCGAAAGATGACAGCCAGGGATTGCTCGGCTTCCTGAAAACGATCGATAAGAAGTGGACCATCACATATGACGAGAATGATTCTGCGTCGAAGTACAAGATGAACAACGTGCAGGATCTTGCGTGGGGCGCGGCTGACGATCGTTCACGCAACTGGCGCGAGTTCGATCCGCGGCGCGTCGAAGGGCCAATTCCAGTCGAGTGTCGCTCTGCATCGTGTGGTACTTGTTGGATCGGAGTTCTCGGGGGAGCGGAAAAACTCTCCGACGTTGCGGCGCGCGAAGGTAAGAAGATTAAGGAGTTTGGTTACATCGACACTGCGGAACCCAAACCATTGATCCGGCTTGCCTGCCAGGCGCAAACCTACGGCGCAGTCTCGATCGTGATTCCGCCCTGGAACGGCGTGTTTGGCAAGTATCTCCGAAACGAAAAGGAGAACTCGGAGCGATCTCTCGAGGCATCTCTCGAATCGGCCGCTATCGATTCTGAAGAAGACCCTGCGTCGCCCGCCAACGATCGCTACAATTAACATTGAATCAGCCGGCAAAGATTCCTCCCCTTCTGTTTGTCTTTTTTGCCGCGCTGCTGTGGAGCACCGGCGGCTTGTTCATCAAGTGGACCAAGCTGTCGGGCCTTGAACTGTCGTTCTATCGATCACTGTTCGCGATTATCACCGTCGCGATAGTCACCAGAAAAGAAGGGTTTGGTCTCAATCGGATCACCGCGGTCGCGTCCGCTCTCTATGCGGTGTTGCTTGTGCTGTTTGTTTTGGCCACCAAACAAACTACAGCAGCGAATGCGATCTTTTTGCAATACACGGCGCCGGTGTATCTGTTGATACTCGAACCCGTTATCTACAAAGAGCGGTTTCGTTCTCGCGACTTGATAACAGTGCTGGTGTGCGTCGGTGGAATGACGCTCTTCTTCGTAGGACAGCTCCGACCACAGGACGTTTCAGGGAATCTGTTGGCGCTCGCCTCAGGATTGTGCTTCGCGCTGTATTTCCTATTGCTGCGACATTCGAAAGCCCGTGCAGTGAACCGGGCGTCGTCTGTGATCTACGGAAACTTGTTAGCAGTCGTTCTTCTCGCTCCGGTCGGTATCGCGGCTCTACCAACCATCGACATGCGCGACGCGCTTTGCGTGGTCTACCTGGGAGTCGTGCAACTCGGAATAGCGTACATTCTCTTCACCACGGCGATGGCGCGTGGCGTGAGATCTCTCGACGCGGGAATTGTCGGCTACATCGAGCCCGTTCTGAATCCTGTGTGGGTGTTTCTTGTGCTGGGCGAGCAGCCATCAAGCCGGGCGTTGGTGGGAGGGTCAATCATTATTGTGGCGGTGTTTACACATACGCTGCTCGACGCAAAACAAAAACGGCAGGCGATGTCCGATACACTTTAGTTTGTCGTCGATGCTCCCGACACTCAACACCACAAGAA
>DATJKB010000546.1:0-3713 GCA_035491875.1 Pyrinomonadaceae bacterium
ATAGCAGGCTCAACCGAAGCGAGCTCGGAACCAATCCGCAGATGGACATCGAGAAAGCGGTTGTTAACAGTCTTGAGATCGACAGACACTGAGAAGTCGTCGCCGCCAACTGTTCCTCGTCCATATCCCGTCATTGATTTCATAGCGCTTCGTGTGGCCTTTGTTTTTTGGCCTTTGCCCTTTGATTTTCGTTTGTAGTAACGATTTGCTGTTAGTGATGTGGTGCTCCGAAATCAGAGCCAAGACCCAAGGCCAAAGGCCAAGATCAAGATTTACACATCCGCACCCACTAATACTTCTTCTTCATCTGCAAACTGCAATTCATAGAGTTTGCGATACTGACCGCCTTTCGCCAGCAGTTCTGAATGCGTTCCCATTTCAATAATGCGACCCGCTTCCATCACCACGATGGCGTCGGCACGACGCACGGTTGAGAGCCTGTGAGCGATCACCAGGGTTGTTCGGTCGCGAACCAGATTCCCAATCGCCCTCTGCACTAACCGCTCTGATTCCGCGTCGAGTGCCGAAGTAGCTTCATCGAGAATCAGGACTGGAGCATTAACCAGAACGGCACGGGCGATGGCGAGTCGTTGCCGCTGACCGCCTGATAGAAAGATTCCCCGTTCGCCGACCACCGTATCGTAACCCTGCGGCAGTTCCTGAATGAAGTCGTGCGCGAATGCGATGCGGGCCGCATCCTCGATTTCAGTGGTATTCGCTTCGGGACGTCCATAGGCGATGTTATGACGGACGGTGTCGTTGAAAAGCACTGTCTCCTGTGTTACGAGCGCGATTTGTGACCTCAAACTCGCGATCGTTGCGTCTTTCACGTTCAATCCATCCCACAGTACCTGCCCTGAGCTTGGATCATGAAATCTCGGAAGCAGTTTCGTTAGCGTGGATTTGCCACCACCCGACTCGCCCACCAACGCCACCATCGCTCCTTTTGGAATTTGTAAACTGACATCACGTAAGACCGCCCGTGATTCGTTCGCATAGCCGAATGAAACGTTCCGCAACTCAATTCCAGATTTCAACGGCGGCAACGTGCTCGCGTCGGGCTTTTCTTCGATGATCGCTTCTTCGTCCATGACTTCCCAAACATGATGCGCGGCCGCTAAGGCTTGTTCCATGCTGTTCTGCAAGCGCGAAAGTTTGCGCATGGGATCGTAGCTGCGAAATAGAAAGATCAGGAATGTAACGAATTGTGCAGCGTTCAAGCGACCGGCAATGATCTCCTGCTGACCGAAGAAGAGAAGCAAGACAACGAAGAACATGCCGATGAGTTCGATTGTTGGAGGCGAAGCGCCCGCGACGCTCGCACTGCGAAGGTTTGCGCGAACGATCTTCTTCGCAACTTCAGTGAATCGAGCCGACTCTCGCTTCTCGGCACGATATGCCTTAACAATGCCCTGGTTTGCAAGTGCCTCTTGAGCGGTGTCAGTTAGCTGCTTGCTTCCTTCAAAACTCTCACGCGCGAGGTTGCGCAGCGCCGTCCCAAACTTCGCAGTCAGTAATGCAATGATTGGCGCTATCAATAAAGAGCCAAGCGTCAGCCGCCAGCTGTAATAAAACGAAGCCGCAAGAAAGGCAATGAGTGTAAAACTCTCGCGCAGCATGTCGCGGATGGTCGAGGTAACGGCAGTCTCGATTGCTGCTGCGCTTGAGACTAGTCGGGAAACAAGATAATTAGTTCGATGCTTTTCAAAGAAGGTTGCCGATTGGGCCAGCAGGTGACTGTAGAGATCCTGCCGAAGTTTGAGCACTGCGCCTTGGCCGATTCGCGCCATCAGGTACGTTGAAACCCACTCGGCAAGACCTTTCGCTACAGTAAAGGTAATGAGTAGAACAGAGATAATCTTCCAGGCCCCGAGCGGATCTTGGGGAATCAAGTTTTGCAGGCCAAAGAGAGTTGCGGTGCGCGTCCCTGTTCCCTGGACAAACGCTTGATCGAAGATCGGCACAATAAGGCCGCCGATCGCACTCTCCAACAAACCGACGACCAGCATCGCGAAAGTTGCTACTGTAAAGATGGGCCAGTGAGGTTTGAGATACCTTAACAGTCGAAGAAGATCATGCATCGCTGGTTGCGAAATTCTCTGCCCAGTTGCTATAAGAGAGGTAAGAGACGGCCCAAGGTTTCGAAAATTAACTATACTTATCCCAACTAATTTGCGTCAAGGCAGACAATTCCCCTGCTCTAAGTGTGTTAGGATCGACTTGTTTAAGAGTTTCGGATGAGTCTGTGACAAATTAGGTTATAATTTTTTGGCGAGCATTGTAGTTAAATTCGATCCCTCCTGACAGGATCAGACGACGTGGCGCAACAACCACAAGTTACTAGCAAATATTCCGGCAAACGTCTGTTGATCGCAGACGACGACAGCGACATGCGCGTCCTGCTTGCAGAGTACTTCCGCAGGCTGGGCTTTCAAGTCGATGAACGCGAGAGCGGACACGCGGCATTGGAAGCAGCGATGGCCGGCAGGTTTGATTGTTTCATCTTCGACGTCTCAATGCCTGGGATGTCTGGTATTGAGCTCCTCAAGCGAGTCAGAGAACGCGGCATCCAAACACCGGCCCTCTTTCTAACCGCGCACGATGCGTTATCTGACAAGGTAGCCGGCTTCGAAGCAGGCGCCGACGACTATTTAGCGAAGCCGTTCAGCCCGCGGGAGCTGGAATATCGCGTCGAAGCACTTCTCAGGCGAAGTGGGATCACTGCCGAGCCTAAAGACGATGATGAACGAATTGAAGTTGGCGACTTGATAATCGACAAGCGACGTCACGAAGTTCTCAGAGATGGTTCGCGGATCGATCTCACACCTCTCGAATTTCAGATTCTCGAACTACTGGCATCCGAACCAGGACGCGCGTGGTCGAGAAATGCTTTACTCGATCGCGTTTGGAGTACTGACTACGAAGGATATCAGCGGAATATTGATCCGCACATTAACCGGTTAAGAAAGAAATTAGAAACAGATCCAAAGAATCCAAGATATGTTCTAACGGTCCGAGGAGTTGGTTACAAACTAAACGAAACACCTTGAGTTTGATGATCATCGCCCGCGCTGCCTCGCTACGCTCAAGGGCCTCAGCCCTAACAACTCACCGTTAAATCCGGTTCACTTTAATCTGCATTCTCCTGTGGGTCTGCGGGCGCTGGAAGTAGAAAAGACCAGAGGAAACCGGTAAGGGAGTAATCTTCAATGTTGTGGTGGATTGCCTCAGGAATTCTGTTAGTTTGGTTTTTGCTTACGTTCATTCTGCATAAGCGAGGTTGGGTGCACATCCTTCTGCTGTCCGGAATTTCAGTACTCGTCGTCCAATTTGTCGCATATCGTAAGACGAGGTACCAAACCAAACAGCGCGGCTAGTGGTTCATTTCAAAACACTTCTTCTTGACCTCCTCATATCCTTCGGCAACAATGCGTTTGTTTGCGGCATCAACAACATTGTGATCCGTTGAGCCTGAGATGCTCTCCCGGCCAATCCAAGTTGAACAGGAGTTGCCTGCGATGACATCAACTGCTTTGAAGCGATTCGCTCTTCTATCCACTTTGCTGTTAATTACGCTGGCTTGCGTGGCCCCAACCGTCAATGCGCAGTCAGACACACCACGGCAGACTGTAGCAATAACTTATCCGCTCGAGGAGACTCTTACGTTAAAGTTTCGTGGCACCACACTGCTCCCTCGACTCAAAGGTGAAGCG
>DATJKB010000547.1:0-2165 GCA_035491875.1 Pyrinomonadaceae bacterium
GCGAACGTAAGCGCCGCCCTGATTTAAACCCCCGAGAAAACCGCCACCCGCTGAAGACAACACCATGCGTACTCCAGGGGTCGCAAGAATGTCCTTCTCCATCGCCGTGATTGTTTCATTCATCACTGCGAGGTTGGCGCCTTCGGGCCCGTTAACGTTGACCTCAAACTCGGCTTCATCGACGTTTGTGGGAATGAACTCCTGTTTCACTGCCCGATACAGCGGAATGCTGGAGAGAATCGTAATGACTGCTATGGCTGCGACAATCATGCGGTGACGCATTGCTAAGGCAAGCAGCCAGGAGTAGCCCGCGTCTATCCAACGATAGAATCCACGCCGCGACGCCGGAGAACCATGTCCGGATTCGGCATCACCGACACGAATTAAGCGCGAGCTCATCATTGGCGTCAGCGTAAACGACACCAACAAACTCACCATGATGGCGACAGCCGCCGTAATACCAAACTGGTACAAGAACCTTCCCGAGATCGACGACATGAACGAGACGGGAAGGAAGATAACCACCAGGGATAACGTTGTCGCCAGTACAGCCAGACCAATATCTTTCGTCGCCTCACGCGCCGCTTCCTTCGGCTCAATTCTCTTTTCTTCAATAAAGCGGAAGATATTTTCCAATACGACGATCGCGTCGTCAATCACCACACCGACCATCAACACGAGCGCGAGCATGGTGACGCTGTTCAGCGTGAAATCGAGTGCGCGCATCATTCCAAACGTGGAAATAACCGAACACGGGATCGCGACAGCAGCAATCAAGGTCGAACGCCACGACCGCATAAACAACAACACAACAAGGCTGGCCAGAATACTTCCGAGGACGAGGTGCGTTTGTATCTCATGGAGTGCGGCTTCGATGTAACGCGATTGATCGCGAATCACTTCCAACTTAACGTCTTCCGGCAGCTGCGATTCAACTCGCGGCAAGACACTCTTGATGCCGTTGATGACTTCTACTGTGTTTGCACCTGATTGACGTCGGATATCCAGCGTAACGGTGGGGACGCCATTCAAACGTGAGAACGAACGCTGCTCTTTCGTTCCGTCTTCGACGCGGCCGACATCGCGTAATCGAATGGGGGCGCCGTTAACATTTGCGATCACCAAATCATCAAACTGTTTCGGATCGGTGAAACGGCCGAGCGTGCGCAGTACCAGTTCTTCCTTGCCGGTTGTAAGGTTTCCTCCAGGAACGTCTGCGTTTTGCCGAGTGAGCGCCTGGCGAATCTGCGCGATCGAGATTTGATAGGCGGCAAGTCGTTCAGCGTCAATCCAAACATTGATCGCGCGATCAAGTCCGCCGACAACACGAACTTCACCAACCCCGCCAACCCTTTCCAGTTGAACTCGAACTGTCTTGTCGGCGAGCTCAGTCAATTCACGGAGCGACCGATCTGCTGAAAGTGCGATGGTTAGAACAGGGGTACTGTCGTTATCAAACTTCTGTACGACGGGCGGCGTCGCATCTTCGGGCAAGCGACGTCCAAGAGTATTAACGCGGTCACGAATATCCTGAGCAGCAGTCTCCAAACTCCGATCGAGCTTGAATGTGGCTATCACGAACGAGGTTCCCTGACCCGAAACTGATCGGAGTTCACTGATTCCGTCTACTGTATTAACAACTTCTTCGACCTGTTGCGTTATTAAGGATTCGACTTCTTCCGGTGAACCACCGGGCAGTCCGACACGAACACTAACGGTTGGTAAATCCACTGAGGGGAAACGATCGACTCCGAGTTTGAAGAATCCAGCAGTACCAACCACCACCAGCGACAACACAATCATCGTGGCAAAGACGGGTCTTTGAATACAGATTTCAGCTAACTTTTGCATTTACTCGTTTGGCGGTTGTCAGTGGTCCGTTGTCAGTTGTCAGTCGTTTATCGCCCACGACCTAGCGATCTTACAACTGACTACTGACAACGGACTACGGACTACGACTACGTACACAACACTATTCAACTACAGCAACAGCCTGCCCCGATTGCAGGTTTCCCGGATCGACAACTACTTTTTCGCCGAGGTTTACGCCCGCTACGATCTCCGTCCATTCGCCACTGCGGCGTCCGGTCGTGATCGGTTTCTCGAGTGCCTTCCCATTTTGGACTACTATTACCTTCTCGATACCCGCAAAAGTCACTATCGCA
>DATJKB010000548.1:0-3275 GCA_035491875.1 Pyrinomonadaceae bacterium
GCTTGAGCCGCAAACCGCTGATCGGGCTGCTTGCCTTCTTTTAGCGCGGCAATCATGCGACGTTGCGCGGGAAGGATATGCATCCACACGTTGGCGGCCATTATTGTTCCAAAAACGGCGCCGACATGAATGTAAGCTGCGCGTGCGCTGAGTAGCTGGCACAGCCCATACGCGAGTCCAACGATTAGCCCATAGGCGACCGCAGCAAACACCCATTCGTTACGTGCTAGTGGAGTTTTCATCATCACGTCATACACGACTCCGCCCAGGACAATCACACCGATGCCGATCCCAATAGCGCTTAGCAGACTCAAGTCGCGCACATCCGTGTCGATAAGCGCGCCGCCGCCGATGTAATACACCAAAACTAACAATGCGAATCCGCTGAGCCAGGTTGTTCCCGCCTCCCACTTGAACCAATGCAGCGTGCGCGAAACAATGTCGGGCACTTTTCGTCGCTCGACAACATAGAAACCGCCACTGTGGACCATCCAAACCTGTGCGGCGTTTCCCGTGTTAGCTGCTGCTTTTTCTTCCTCCGTTAAGCGCGCGTCGAGCCAGGTGAAATAGTAAGTCGTACCAACCCACATGATTCCAGCAAAGACGTGAACCCAACGCAAGGCGAGGTTTAGCCATTCGCTTAGTGTGGGATCGATGTGCATCTTGATTGAAAGTTTCTAATTTGCGAGCAACTCACGCAACGCTTTTTGGCTCCAGGCGTCGACGGAATTGGTTGACAAGAAAGTTTTACAGAACGGGAGCGAAGCGACCGATTTCAAGATGTGTTGGCGACTTGGTTAGTTGAAATCGGTCGCTTCGCTCCCGTTCTGTAGTTTCGAATAATTGACGTGATCGATTAAGACTTAACCTGTTCCCAAGTGCAAAGTACAAGGCAGTATCTACGAAGTTTCTCCGCGGTTCAGCTTCCTCTGTAGGTCGAGTAGCCGTAGGGATTAACCAGCAGTGGAACGTGATAATGCTGGGCGTCGTCGTCGACTTTGAAAACAATCGTCACCTGTGGATAAAACGACTCAACTCCGAGAGAACTGAAGTAGGCATCGATGTCGAATACCAGACGATAAATCCCGGCTGTTAGCGGTTGGTGCACGAGAAAGAACGGTTTGACCCGACCATCCTCGTCGGTCCACGCGTGGCTCAACTCGGTCCAGCTCTCGTCGGTATTCTGCACCTCCAGGCAAATCGCCACGCTCTTAGCCGGCGTGCCTCGCGAGGTGTCGAGGATATGGGTCGAAATGGTGCTCATATTCGTCCGTGGTCAGTTGTCCGCGGTCAGTTGTCCGTGGTCTACGGACCATCGATCAACTTCTTCAACCTGATCTCAGTAATCTTCGCCTGCTCAGCGGCGGCGATCCTTAACTCATGATCAGGCTCATTCTCTATGCGTTCTCGCAAAATAGCCAGCATTTCTTCTGACGACTTGCCGGTGGCACAAACGATAAAGATGTAACCAAATCGCGTCTCGTACGCTTCATTCAAAAGTTCGAGTGCAGCCGCTGTCTCACCCGGCGCTTCCTGCATCCCCGATTGCTCATTGCGCGACCACTGTTGCGATTGTGCTGAAGCAGAAGTCTCAGCCTTCTTTTGTCCAATCTTCGGGTGACTGCGAAAGGCCTCGAGCCAGTCAGCCGGTTCGAGTTGCCACCACACCTGGAGGGCGGTATCGAGTAGTTGAGCAAAGGTCGCGAAGGGCCGGCTGCTTGCCACTCCCGCTGCCCAACGATTTGAACCACAGCAGGACTTCAATTCATTCAAAGCCTGATCATTAGGCAGTGAATTCAGCCATTGAAGACACTCACGCTCGTGATTCATTCGGCGAGTTTTCCGTAAACACGCAACCGGCTGACTCCGCCATCCGGAAAGATATTGAAGCGCAGATGCGTCGCCACTCCCACATCTGACAGTTCGTCAGTAAACATATGGCGCGTGTGAGCCTGTAGCTTTGTCCGAGGCAGAACGCTGGTCCAACTGACAGAGTCGGACAAATCGATTTGGTCACTACTGGCTGCGTCGCAGGCTTCGAGCGAACAACTTTCAGGGAAGTTACCCTTGAAATACGACGTATCAACTTCAACGCGTCGGATTTCACCGGGCGCACCCAACTTTATTATTGCCCAATCGTGTCCTGGTCCACGCCGGCGTTTTGTTTCCCAGCCGTCGCTCATGTTTGCTGCGCGCCCCGGCATGATCAAGTTGTGCTTGTGACCAAAGAACATGTCGCTGCACGACAGGACCACTCCGCCATACTCGACAGCAACGAGATCAACTTCACCACCGCGACTTCGAATTGCTTGCCAATCAGGGGAAACTTCACCATACACGCGCAGCCGCGCCACTCCGCCATCCGGATAGATCTTGAACCGCAGGTGAGTGACGCGTTCGTTGTGTTCGATCTTGAACGGGTTTTGTGAGTCGCCGGCAAGTGGCGCTTGTGGCACAAGCGGAAGCCATTGCACGGTATCAGCCGTCAATTCCTGTTCGGTTGGCACTCTGCTGAACGTGGCCGCCTCGAGCGAACAATGCTCCGGATAGTTCCCGCGAAAGTAACTCGTATCGACAACGACGCCGCGAATAATTCCTGGAAGGCCCAGCCGAATAATGCACCAGTCGAATCCTGGTGTGCGACGCCGTCGCGTTTCCCATCCATCCATCCATTTGCCGCGGTCGGTGTATTCACCTTCCAGGAAGACCGGCGCGCCCGGTTTTAGAAGACTTTCTTTAGGAGCAAAAAACTCGTCGTTCGCGACGAGCACTGCGCCACCTAATCGCTCTGATGCAAGGTCGATAAGCTCAGTGAAGTCCATTCGTTGCGCTTCAACCTTCAGGATAGAAGATAAAGATCGTGCAGCCTGTTTTTGATTGCGGCACGTGCGACGAGCCGGCTGCGTTATGAATAAAAGTTCCTGCGGGATAGTCGCGGATGCCGTCATTAAAGACGCCCGACACTACGTAGATCTCTTCAGGTCCCGGTTCGTGTACGTCGATTCCTTCCCAACATCCGCCGGCGGAGATTTCAACCAGCTGTGCTTTCGCGCCATTTGATCCATCCCACAACGTGCGAACACGAAAAGTACCGCCAAACTTTTCTCGCACGGGAGCATCTTCAGTTCTTGCCCATTCGATGTCAGCCATTTGTGACCTCTCTCTTGTGGAATTGTTCTGCAGCATCTCCCAATTTAGTGTCATGAAGTCAGTACCACCTCGCGGTACCGGGTGGGTGCTATTCAGTACCATTCGCGGTAGCGGATGGTCTAGAG
>DATJKB010000549.1:0-25818 GCA_035491875.1 Pyrinomonadaceae bacterium
CGTCTGCCCAAGCGCGCTCATTAAGGTGACCATCTATTTCAAGTTTGGTTGTTACTCGAGAAACCGCGTATCTGGGAAGAGTCTGTGACTTCAGCGACCTCGACGAACTACACACACAGATCGCAACGAGAAGTATTACGAGACGAACGCTCATCAGTACTCTCTCCGACACTATTCAGCCAACGCTTGCTCTTCTTCGTGTTAGTTCGTGTGATTTCGTGGATCGTCCCTTTTTTCTCCTCAAAAATACGGCTCCACGAAATCACACGAACTAACACGAAGAAGAACTAAACGGATCGTCCTTTACGAAACCCCATCAGATAATGGTTCTTGCGCACCAAATGGCCACTGGTTTGTGCTACGCGACCAGAGCAAGAAACAGACAAAGCCTATTAGAATTGATGCCAGTCCGAATGCAATGATCGACCAATCAGTCGTCGCAAAAACGAAGATCCAACCGAATAAGGCCAGTAGATTTGGCAACGGATAGAACCAGATACGATATGGACGACTTAACTCTGGTCTATTTCGACGCAGTAAAAACACGGCGACGATTTGACCGACGAACTGAATTAGGATCCGAGTTGTAATCAGTGCATCGATTACCATTCCCAGGGAAAAGAAACTACAGATGATTGCAATCACACCCAGTACCACTAGCGAAATAAAAGGGAAATTCTTCGTTGGGTGAAGCTTTCCAAACACTTTAAAGAAGTAGCCATCTATTGCAGCTGCGTAGGGAACGCGGGAATAGCCAAGCAATAAGGCGAAGACCGAACCGAAAGCTGTCCAAAGCACCATGGCTGTGAAAAGCATCGCAATACCACGACCGTATATCCGCTCCATGAATATCGACACGATAAAGTTTGATTGACTGTGTTCGGCGGCCGGGACGAAATCTCGCCACGGTACCACGCCGATTACCGAGAAATTGATGGCGATGTAAATCAAAGCCACAGCGATCACACTGATGATTACAGAACGCGGTATGGTCCGACCCGGTTGTTTGACCTCATCGCCGATGTAGCAGATGTCGTAATAACCTAAATAGTCGAAGATACCGATTCGAGTGGCAGCTCCGAGTCCAAGGAAGAAACCCAGTGAGAAATTGAAAGCACCCGGCGGAAAATCAAACGCCACGCTCGGCCTAAAGTTAAGCGCTCCGGTCACAATCACCGCGAGCGTTGTGAGGATTGTTCCAACCCACAAACTGACTGTGAGTTTCCCGACGAAAGTTATTCGTCGATATAGGAGCGCAATATTTAAAAGACCAAGCGCTGTGATTACAGCAAGAGACTGAATCCGACCGATGTCCTTCCAGATGTATCCAAGATATTGACTAAAGCCAATGTAGCCTGACGCGATTTCTAACGGTCCACTCAAGATGAACTGCCAAATGAATAGAAAGCCCATCATTCTGCCGAAGGTTTCCCGTCCAAAACCTTCGCGCAAATAAATATAGGAGCCACCCGAGCCGGGCATTGCTGCACCAAGCTCACTCCAAATCATTCCGTCAGAGACTGTTATGACTAAGGCCACAAGCCAGCCGAGCATTGCCTGTGGTCCACCTAACGTTGAAAGCAGAAGTGGGATGGTGATGAATGGACCAATCCCAATCATATTGGTCATGTTGAGCGCCGTCGCTTCGAGCAAGCCGAAACGCCGCAACAAATGCGGTTGTTCGCTGTGAAGCTGCTTATCTGTTTGGTCAACGCTCATTTTTGTTGACTAAAGAAACTCCCCTTCCTTTAACCTGTGATTTTGCTGTGGACAACCACGTGGTGTAGTCACTTCCCGTTCCGCCAACCAACTTTGGATCTTCTTTGCTGAAACCCGGCTCCTTGTTCACATCTGTGAGTCCTCCCATTGGTATGTCGCGACCACGGTTGAAAAAGGTGTTGTCGCGGTGGTCGAACGAAGTGACCTTTACGCCTTCACCAGAGACTTGATAGAGCATCGTCTCATCAACAACACCAGACAAAGCAAAAATGTTGTTTCGCAATCGGAGATTGTCAGTATGAGTCAAACGCAATGAGCGAGAACAACCTTTTGGTGGGCTATCAACTTCATTACCAGGTCTAATTAACAACACTCCCCGCTCACCAATCCCAACGAACGTGTTGTTTTCAATAACTGCATTCTTTGCCGCCCAGATAGCAATAGGTTCCACCGGACGTTCACCTGGGCGGGTTGAAACAACAAAATTGTTTCTCGCAGTCATGTCATACGATTCGTACTTTGCGAATGAGCACGGATCACCGTAACGTCCGTCGATGAAGAGATCGGGATCTGTCGAACCACCAGAAAAAGCGGCACCTGAATTATCGACGAAGACATTCGCTTCGATCAGAACCCGACTTCCTCCGCCCTTCGATACAACTCCGCGGTGACAATTGCGAATGAGGTTTCGCCGCACTACTACATCGTCGCTGCAAGGCAGATCGATCGCAGGTTTGCGTTGGAAATTTTTACCGTCGAATAGTTCGTTATCCTCGATTGTGATGTGATGAGCTTGATTGAACTTGATGAGATATAGGCGATCATCGTCCTGCATTGGGTCGTATGACGGAGTACAACCATTTGGCGGGCACTCATAATGGATTCTGCAATTGCGAATGGTTATGTAGCTGGTCCAAAGGCTGCGGTCATACCATATGTCCGTGTAGCTTCCCGGCGGATCATTAGTCTTGACGCGGTTATAAGATTCTTCAGGTTCGTAGACGCTGTCACCATGTATACCGTCTCTTCGGGCATTCAACTTCTTGCCGGAATCATCCCGGTAGTACGGATTGGGTAAGATATCGAAGCCATCAATGACAATTCCGCGAGCGAGATGAAACCGAATGTGATCGAGAACGACTCCGTGTTTTGTTTCAGCACGGATGGTCAAAGGGTTTTTAGGATCATATCGATAAATCCCAGCTGAATCGGGTCGAGAAGTGCTGGTTGGATGCGGGTCACTAGCGTTCAGCTGATCGGCGAAAGTCAGCGTCAGGTCCAAGCCTCCCCATTTTGATTCACGACCCGCTTTTCGATAGTCACCATTTTTCGCGACGATTGTGTCGCCGCTCGTTACGTGACGAAGCGCGATGCGCCAGGATTTAAACGGTGAGTCGTACGAACCATTACCAGTTTGGTCGTTGCCAGCTACGAGATGAACGTAGATGGTTTTAGCAGTGGCGTTCTGTCCCATCCACAACATTAGGAAGATCAGGATTGCCTGTTTCATAAACAACGAACTACAAGACCTCTCTGCGTTAACCCAAAGTCAGCCCGCAGAGCGGGCAAGAGCGTAAAGCCTGGGGCGTAAGCCCCAGGTGAGCTGCGGTAAAGGATTGAGCCCACGAAGTGGGCGGCAGGTTGAAGCGCCTCAAAGGTCCCAACCGCTTTCGCCCGTTTCACGGGCTCCGTCTTCAATTGGCGAGGTCCCTGGGGCTTACGCCCCAGGCTTTACTCTTAGGCCCGCTTGCGCGGGCCGACCAGACTCCGCGCGTCAGAAAACCCTGTCACAAAAACAAAGAACTAAGAGCTTGCTTCGCAAAGGACGCTGAAGGTACTGCAGAGAATACGCTCTAGCTTCCGACTTTTTGCAAAACACCATTGAGCATCACGCGCTTTATCCGTCGCATGTTACTGATGTCCCTTAACGGATCACCTTCGACCAGGATTAGATCAGCGACCTTTCCCACTTCGATACTGCCAAGTCGATCGTCAATCCGAAAATAACGGGCGTTCTCCATCGTACCTGCCACGATTGCTTCCATCGGAGTTAGGCCCGACTCGACAAGTAATTCCATCTCGCGTTGATAAGCCCAGCCTCTAGTGGCGTGAGGTACATCAGAGTGCGAACCTACGACCACCTTAGCGCCAGCCTTCTTCGCGAGTCCGACAAACGCTTCCATTTGTTTGAACGCACGCACGTGAACGTCACTAGTATTTTTGTCTCCTCGTTGGCGCTCAAACACTGCGAGAGTCGGCGAGACGACTACTCCTCGTTCCACGATCAACTTGAAGAGAGCTTTGGCTTGTGGGGTAGCTAGATCGACCGAGTTCCACACTTGGTATCGACCCTCACGTCGCGCATTGTTGTCGGCGAGCACGGCCTGGCGATACTTCTCCGCGTCTCGCAATGGAAGCAACGCAGTTCCGAATGAAGTTGCATGTTCAATACCGTCGATGCCTGCATTGAGAGCATCGCGTGCATCGACAATCTCTAAGTGACCTATGACTGGCACCCCTCGCGCGTGTGCCGTATCGATGGCCACCTTTATCAATGCAAGTGGCAATCGATAGTAGACCTTAATTGCTGAGGCGCCATCGTCGACAAATCGATTTACTGCAAGTCGGGTCTCGTCAGCATCGCGAACGAGGTAAGAGTCAGCCGGATAGGCTGGAGGTGGTGAATCGAGATGTGGCCCACAAAGAAAAAGACGCGGTACGGGCGCCGACGCCTTCCTCGCGGCGTCGTAGGCTCCAATCCACTGTCCTGGATCACGTATTGAAGTGACACCGTGAGAGAGATAGAGTGCAGGTAATGGATCGTCACCATCGATATGGAAATGCGAATCGATCAATCCGGGTAGCAATGTGAGACCATTCGCGTCGATGACCTCGGCGCCTGGTGGAATAGTTACTGAGTTACGTTTACCTACAGCGGCAATACGATCGCCACGAACAATAACCACAGAGTCGGAAAGAACGGGTCCGCCACGTCCGTCGATCAATGTCGCTCCAAGAATGGCGATGGTTGCCGTAGAAGATGGTTGCGCTACCCGATTGACTTCACGAAGGCTCGGTATGGACTGGGTGGGTTGTGCAGTAATCAGGGAACAAGTAAGTAGAATCAGGATGAGCGTGCCCAGTTTCATGATTGTATATGTCTTTGCTGAGTCGAGTTGGCTTAGCTCTGTTGTTAGTTCGTGTGATTTCGTGGAACGTTCTTTTTCGACGTCCTTAACAGACGACTTCTGATCTCTAGTTCGTGAGCATCCGCAGACGTAATCTGCCGTCCTTTGCGCCCTTAAACGGTACAAACAAGACACCCGAGTCGTTGGCTCTCGCGATGAACGTTCCACTCGGAACACCATTGAAAAGACCTCCACGCCAGTTCGCACGTCCACCAGTCATTTGCAGTTCATAGGTAGCATGAGGTTTCAGTCCACTTATAAGTAGATTCGCGGTTTCTACATTTGGGATAGTTGCCTCACCATCAATTACAACCTCATCGCTTGTCGCAAACAGTACGAGAGTGCCACGTTCGATTAGCGCGCCTATGAAATTAGAACCATCGACGAGCTGAACCTTTGGTGATCGTGAATCTCCTTTGTCGCTGATCTCCAGCACATGCAAGAAGAAATCTTCCTTTGCGGGTTTCGCGGGTGAGACTTCGACCCGCCAGGCAGCTGGAACTACAGCGCGTGTATTCGAGGGCAAGAGCTTTTCGAAATCGTCACCCCAGAATGTCTTCCACATTTTGCGCAGGTACGGATCGCCAGGTAATGGCCCACCGGCAGGAGGATCCAGTGGCCAATTCTTCCCGGAGCCCCACGTTCCGCCAAATTCGTCGCCTGGCGTCCAGAATTCCCAACCAGCGCCACCGCGTATGATCAAATTGCCTTCGCGCGGTAGTAACGAGTGCACCCGCAATCGGCCATTTCCATCTTCGTATGTGAACGTTGTCGTATTGGGATACGCCGTTCCTCCTTGTCCAACATCTGTTCCGTTGCCGGCCGCGATCAAAGGCTTGGATACTCCGTGCAATAACCAGACTTTTTTAAAGTTAGGGTCCTTGGTTCTAACTCGGTCAAATACGACCAGCACATCGTTGTTGGGCGTGTATGCGAGTTCGCGAGTGAATCTCTCCATCTTTGACGGTTGATATGCGTGCGTAGCGTTCCCGCGCGCGTACACGTAGGAACCGGGCACGGAGTCAGTGACTTCCATATAACCGGTGGCCCAGAGATCGCGAGTCCGGTCAAAGTCCGCACGGCTACGAACGGTGTTCCAGTATCGCGACGAATCCATTCGCTGCCCACCATCGTTTGCAGCCGGCCATAAATTTTCCGCCCAAAAAAAATTCTCGCCCGGTTGATAGACCAGCATTGAGTTGTGCGCGATCGTGCGGCGGTAGTAATTGAGGTAGTGAGGACTCTCAGTATCGGTGTAGTCTGCGCCGCTTTCGGTCGCGAGGTAACCCTTGTGATAGATGACGAAGTGATTCTGGTCCAGGTGATCATGCTTACCGAGGTACGGACCCGAGTTGAATTGAATCCAGGTCGAATCGGGTCCAAACCCGCTTCGCATGATTAAATGACCGATTCCTCTAAACAGATATGTCCGGGGGATCTCCGCTTCCGTGCTCTCAGCCGGTTTACGAGGTTTGACGTCGGGGTCATCCCACAAGAACTTCGTGATCGGGACGCGCCACTTGTCTTGTGCGGGCCAACCGCTTTCGCGCAGCATCCAGGCTGCATACGGATCCTTGAAACGATTTATCGCGTAGCCAAAGCAGATATTGTCTTCCCACTGCAAATAGGGAAACTCGTTATCGTCGTCTCGCGCGGTGGTCCCATCGGGCAGAACTTTGTACAGATACGTATCGGTGTAATGTTGAAAGACCGTATAGCGTAACGCGGGATCGCTATTGCTCGCTGTACGAAGCAGCTCAGCCATCATCGCCAACGGTGCATACGTGATCCGCTGGTAGTCCATCGACTCGTGATAGCCACCATCCGGAGTTATGAAGTTCGTTAGATCAAGAATGTGATCAAGCACTTCGCGGGCGTGTTTACGTAAAGGAGCCGCGCGCAATTCAACCGAAGGGTGTCCCTCCACGGCTGTTAAAGCAAACAGCGCTAGCGTGAGATAGCGAACCGTGTAGTTGTGGTACATCGCCAGCTCGACGGTTTTAAGGGATTGATCCTCAAGCATCTTTTCTGCGGCGCGTAATAGTTCCGATGCCACTCGATCCTTCAATTCACCGTCGAATCCTGGATAGTTGTACAGCCAATCAAACGCCAGTGACCATTTCACATATTCGGGATATGTGCGTGAACCGACTTGATCTGGGGTATGTATCTCTCGAATTTTTTGCACAGCACGTTTCGCAAACGTCTCATCTCCCGTAAGAAGATAAGTTAGCGCCCAACCATCGATGTCCTCGGGTGGTTTCGCACCTGCGTCGTATCGTGCTTTAAGGGTTTTGTAACCTGTCAGGGGATCGCGCGCACCGATAAGCATGCGGGGATGAGTGATTGAATTCATGTCCGCTGGTGTTTTAGACAAAGCGGTTTGGGCTAAGACCAACAGACAGCACGCTACGATCAGGTATTTTCTATGCTCTATCATTCTTTTAGTAGTTGGCGTGATTTCTCGCTATCAACAGGTTCGTCATGTTTCGTGTGGTTTCGTGGATCGTTCGTCGTTCCGGCGGGCAAAGACGATTCACGAAATGACACGAGACCACACGACACGTCACAAAGCTTTATTACCTCGAGCGCCTGCCAAATATTTGAGCCACTCCTTTGCCATTAACCGGTGATACGGCTCCGTCATATGAATGCCATCAAGACAAATGAACTTTGCTCGATCAGGTGCGTTCGCCAGAATCTCGCCGACGTCGATCACTTCAATGCCCGACTCTTCCGCTGACTTCCGTGCGCGCTCCACCGTGCCGGGAGTAACCGCAGCTGGATCGTGAACCTCGTCGAACATGTAAACTTTAATTCCCGATGCGCGAAAACCGTTCCCCATGTCCATCAAAGCCTTATAGTCTTCATCCGTCCGCGTCATAACTACGAGCAACACTTTATCGGGCTTCCAGGCCAAGAGATCTTGATAGAAACGCTTCTGCGCGCGAGAAGCTGTCAATCCACCTGCGGCGAACTGCTTGAACTGCACCTTAGGGTTTTCCCTACGAAATACATCGATCACAATTGGAACGAAGCTTGACGGTGAGGACCAATGCAAGCCCATAGTGAAGGAATGACCAACTACGGCGATCTTCTGCGAGGGCAGTGAACGCAATTGAGCGTCGATGCGCTTCACTTCCGGCTCCCTCAACAGTTCTGCCGCTAGAACTCTTTCGTCGCGAATGTGCAGATTCTTCTCGCCCCAGTTCCAGATCTTTCTACCAGCGATTTGCCACTCGGCCGCACTCGTACTTACTGGCGCATCACACGATTGACCCTCGAGCTGTCGACCTGCTGCCAACAGGTCAGCATCTGTTCCGGGTAAATTGAATTGGCCCACATAGACCGGAAGTCCAAGACCGATATAAAAAGCGTATTCCTCTTGCAGGCGATCGCCATCACGTTCGACTTCAAGAACTGTCTGATACAGATTTGCGACGGCCCGAATCTTTACATCCGTGGCCTTGGTGTTCTGACGCAAGTACCTCGTGAATACATTCACCGGGGCTTTATCGGGCACGCCGAAACCGGAGTTGAGGATTGGGAATAGATCCCGGCTGGGGTCGAAGTTGGTTGTCGCGCCTTTCACCCATGCACTCAACGAATTTAGATCGGATTTAAGTAAACGCGACTGGTGTTCCGAAAGCGCTTTAAGTTCTGCATCAGAAAGCTTTCCAGATGAGAAACATGACGCATCACCTTTTCCGGAACTTTTCGCCAGTAACACCTGATAAGCGTGCACGGCAGTTACATTTGCTTCGACAAGCTGTGCCAAACGCGCATCGGAGTCAGTACTACTTGCTGTCAATTTAAGCGGACTACATAGTAATGAGACCAGCAACACCAGAAACACGAAGTTGTTGACTGTATTTTTCATACAACTGTCAGTTGCACCATTCGAGTGTGGTTGCCAATAAAATTTCAGCCGTTTGCAAGACTGAATCTACATCGACGTACTCGTTGGCGTGATGTGCAGCAGCTCCGCATGGGCCAAAGATCAGCGTAGGCATTCCAAAGTATTGCTGATTTAGAAAGGCGTCGCAGGGATAACCGGCGCCAGTTACCAACGCAGGTTTCCCCGTTATGGATGATGCATGTCTCGAGAGCGCCAGGGTCAATTCGTGATCGGCAGGCAATTCATGACCAAGCAAGGGTGGATCAACCAGTGCCTTCCATTCCGGTGCGTTGTTATAGAAGAATCGATCGTTCCTACAGAACGCTGAAAACGAACTTTTGATCTCGTCAAGGACCGTCATTACTTCCTCGCCAGGTAAAAACTGAAAGTACACCCTAACCCGCGCCTTAAGTGGAACAGTCAAAGGCAACTGTGGATCAAAACTGCCTGCCTCCACCGCCAGAACTTGGACGGGCGCCGGATCTTTAAATCCATTATAAACTTCAGCTATGGCGATCTTTCGTCTTCGCTCGACCCACTCTTCGATCCAACCAAGCATACGAGCTAAAGGAAGTGCGGGACTGACAATCTCATCGCGCGAGAAACAGTTGTCGGCATCACCTGCATGAACTTCGATGTCAACAATGTAACCCCCGCGACTGGCTCTAAAGATCGTTAACTCTGTAGGTTCGGGAATGATGCAAGCGTCCGCGATATCACCCCGCAGTCGTCCTGCCAGAGTTCCTCCACCACCTCCCGATTCTTCATCAATGACCGATTCGCAAAACAGATTGCCTTTCAAACGCAATCCCGAGTTGCGAAGCGCAACGATGGTGGCAAATGCTGCAACCAATCCTCCTTTCATGTCGTAGCTGCCGCGCCCGTAAACTCGACCATCACGTAACACACCGGACCACGGATTGTCAGTCCATCCATCATTTCCAACAGGTACTGTATCGATGTGTCCACTTAGCATGAGGCTTCGGCCACCACCAGTTCCAGAAAGTCGCGCGATTAGGTTGTGACGTCCGGAGTATTTGCGATCGCGGCGGAGGTATGGATGTTCCGCATTCTCAAGGAAGGTAACCTCATAAATCTCGGCTGCTACATTATGTCTTCTGAGAAATCTCTGGAGGACACGTTGTGCCTCTGTCTCGAGTCCGTTAGGTGGTATTGCTACACTGTTTGTATTGACGAGACTTTGTAGTAGCTCAATGATTTCAGCGCGAAAGGGAGCCAACATACGCCTGGCCTCAAGAGCGGTCGTGGACATTGTTGATGCCTCGTTAGCTAGCTCGCTCCCTTTTTGCATTCGTGTCTGGAAGCGAATACTCACGAAAAAGAGCGTCCACTAAGGTCGGCGCGGGAGCCTCGCTCCGACAGCCGCACTAGTGCCACGATTCAATTCCGTTAGTTGGGTGATCGCCAGTTCGTTTTTTGGATCCATCTTAAGGGCTCGTTCAAGCGCAATCCGCGCTTCAGCGTTGCGACCGAGAGCCTTAAGAGCTGCACCCGCAAGTACAAAACGAATTGCGCCTGAAGGAGGCCAGGGCTCCGCTTGCAGCATCTTCTGGTCGTCGTTCAAAACGGCAAGTCGCTCATACAGTTTTCGAGCATCACCTGCGCGACCGACATGATCCAGCGCAAGTGCTTTATAGAAATAACTCTCCGACCATGGTTCTTCGGGTTGAGAGGGAGGATTGAGTTCTTCTGTAGCAGCACGTTTCCACCAGCGTTCGGCTTCCTCGCGTTGACCTGCTTTTTCATACTCACGAGCAGCGGCCACGTAATACTGCGCCTGCGACTGCATAGCTGGACGACCAACACCGAAGTTCCTTGGAAACTCTGTAAGTGCTGCAAACTCGGAAGCCGCTTTCAGGTGCTCACCTGCTTCACGATATGTGCGGGCAAGTTCGAGGTGCGCTTTACGATACAAACCAAGTGCAGCATCTTCACCTTCGCCCGATGTAAAAGTTGTCTTCTCCAGCAAGCTCAGAGCATCGTTGAAGCGACGCGCATCGATATAGGCCCCGGCCAGTGATTGAACAGCGCCTGATTGCGCAAGCACGGCAGCAGGAGCTGTTTCAAATAATTTCACCCGCCGCTCCGTTGCATTCATCTCGGCGAGCAATTTGTCTAATTCGATATACAAACGAAAATCGTTTGGTGACTTTTCGATGGCGTGTTGATACTGGCTCGCTGCCTCCTCCCTGCTTTGAGCGACAACCCACAGGGCTCGAGCGAAATTTCGCTGAGCAATTGTGTTCGAGGGATCGAGTCGGACGGAGTCGCGCCAGGCTACGAGTGCTTCCTTGTCACGATTTTTCGAAGCCAGTGCATTTCCCAGATAGTAAGCTGCTCTGCCATCGTTTCTATTTGCATTTAACGCCGCTCGCAACACGTCAATCTCTTCAGCCCTGTGCGGGAAAACGAAAGCAGGATCACCTTTGATGGCCAACGCATACTGGCCCAGAGCGCGACTGCGATCACCGTTCTTTTCATAAAGGTATCCAAGCGTGTAATAGAGCATCGGATTGATCCGAGTTTTATCTATCGCAAGATTTCCGAATGGCCCACCAGTAATGCTGTTTTCAAGAACCTGGATTGCTTCGGCGTATTGGCCCACTGCAAGGTAGTCGAATGACAGCTCTAACACCGAATCCGGCTCGCGCGACAACAGATGTTGAAGCTGCGCCCATGCTGCTTTCGCTTTTGTCTCATTACCAATAGTCTTATTAACTCTGTACTGCTCGTTGAGTGCGAAGTAATCAATCGGTAATTCTGTGGCAACTTGATCTATGCGTGACGCGGCTGAGCTGAGGTCACCGTTCAGGCGCTCCGCCAGGGCCAGGACAGTTCGCGCCTTCAGATCCCTGGGATCGAGCATCACTGCCTTTTTCAGATGTTCGATAGCATCGGGAAGAGCATTTCTTGACAGTGCGATCTCACCAAGAAGGTATCGAGCTAGTGACTCGCGGTAGCCCGAGCGAACCAACCAGATCAGATGATCCTCGGCGTCTGAAGCCTGGCCCAAAGCACGTCGTACAAGCGCAAGGAGATAGTGCGCTTCTCCTGCATCCTTATTACGAATCAACGCAGACTCCAGCTGATTCGCAGCCGTCTCGTATTCTCCGCTTCGATAAAATGACAACCCGAGAGCAATATGAGCGGGAGCAAAGCCGGGATCGCGTCTTAGCGCCTCGATATAAGCGTCGCGCGCCTCGCGTTCTTTACTCTTTTTATCGAATGCCAACCCCTCAATGTAGCTCTGCTCAGCACTCGCCGGATTCTTCGCATCAGGAATAGGACGAGTGGCTGGTTTGAAACCTGGATTGTTGTCTACAGGTGAGTCTGTTCGATAGCGAATCAACACTCTGCCGTCTTTGTCTCTAAGCACCAGCGAAACCGGTTGCTTAGCATTTTCAGATGAAAGGTTTACTGTAGTCGAAAAGAGTTTGGCTGGATCTAGATTGACTCGGCTTGAATGTAAACGCTTCCCTTCGCCCTCGATATTCAACTCGGCTTGATCAAAACGTCCGTTTGCCGAAATGGATATCGCTAGCCGATTGTTCTCTTTCTTTATGTTTAAAGCGGCATCTCGCGTAGCTTCGTTCCAAGCGCCCCCCATCCCGTTAACACCAAACCAATACTCAAAGAAGTGCTCGACTCGGTGAGCCGGAATAAACTGGTGTTCCATCTGAGTCTCAAAACGACCACCTTGGAACTCAACATACTGGCCGCCTCCATCCGTTAGTTTTTCGATCCAGATGTCTCCGTTATCATCCGTGCCCCATGTCCATGTCTTCTTACCTGGAAGTTCGCGATGATCTGCGACATGCACGACACCCCAGTCTGATTTTTCATAGTAGACACCGAAGTAATCACTCTTGGAGTCACGCGCGAACAGGGAAAGAAAATTGGGCACTTCGCTGAAGCGTCCTATATCCACTCCCTTCTCTTTTGGAAAACGAAAGACTGGCCAGAATGCGTGGGGATATGCTTCACGCATCGGATAGTTGAACCGGAGGTCTGGCGCAGCGGGCGCGCCAGCTGTGGACCAATACCAGTAACGACCCGTTACTGGACGCCGATTGTTAAGCGTGACTTCTGTTTCAAGAACACGTCTGCCTGGCCGAAGTCTCATAATGACTTGCCATTGCATTCCTTGTACGCGTTCTGTGTCACCCACTGCGACCGCGGCACTGCCATCGGGCTCTGTGCGAATAACATAGTCGATTGGAGAAACGGTCGTGAGCGTGTGCCCGTCGGGGAAATTCCATTCAATTCCGCCCGATACCCATGCGCCGCGCAGCGCGACCATTGCGTATTTCATCACGGGGTTTGAATAGAGGATGTCGCGATTGAGCGTTTTGTCAAAAATTCTATAGACGTGTCCTCCCAGTTCCGGAAGAACAGTAACTTTCAGATATTCGTTTTCAAGATAGACTGCTTTCCATCGCTTATTAGTCTTCTGCGTATTTAGTGAATCAAGAAATGGATATGGATAGACAGGTCGCCACTTCCGACGCTGCGAATCGAGTAGCGCTGGGTAGGGATTCGGCGCATTCAGCTCGTATGTTGGGATGGCAAGTGGTTCTTCCCACGCACGAGGAACATCTTTCGTCTGTGCGACGGCAGAGATCGCCGCTCCTGATATCATCGTGCTAATAGCGATTAGTAAGAACACCGATCGTCTAAAACAAACTTTCATACACCGTACCTCTCAATTACTTCTCTGCGATTGCTCTGCATCGGTTGCGTATTCTTAGAAACACTCTGAGTCTCCGCGTTCTCCGCGTTAAGATCGGTTCACATTCTCCACGTCAGAGACGCGGATTGTTTTCAGTGACACTTCTTATTCGAACATCTCTACCGCTGTCGTGTACTTCTCCACTTTCTCGCGCGATACAGTGAACCCGCTTCCAACATCTTTAGGAACGTGGATAAAGCCGTCTCTATCAATTTCGATAAATGGTTCAATCACATCGTCTGTGTACCAACGAGTTGAAGCTTCAATATCAGTCGGAAATGAAAAACCGCTATGCATCGCCAGATGTAAGCCCTGAGCAGATGCAATTCCCAATTCAGGCATCGTTCCAACCCAGCATTCGAGTCCGGCCGCACGCGCCGTTTGCAGCATCGATAGTCCTTCCAACATTCCGCCGACTCTTTGCACTTTGATGTTGATAATCCGAGCTGCCTTACGACCAATGATCTGTTTGAGCGATGTTAACGACTCCGCCGATTCATCAGCACATAGTGGTGTTCTTAAATTCGCCTGTAGTTCGCCAGCCTCATCGATTGCTTCGGCGGCGAAAGGCTGCTCGATCATCATCAGTCCAAATCGATCCAACTCAAGCGGAAGCATCTCGTCAGCAAGTGAGTAAGCGGCATTGGCGTCCACCATCAGGGGGACCTTAGGAAACTGTTCTCGGACGGCTCTAACTGGCTCAACGTCCCAACCCGGTTGAATTTTTACCTTTACTCGTTGGTAACCCTGCTCAACATACTGACGAACACGTTGCAGCAATTCTTCGATCGTATCGAAGATGCCAATCGCTACGCCGGAAGCAACAGGACAGTGTTTTATGCCCAGCAAATCACAAAGACCGATGCCATTCTGTCTGGCAGATAGTTCCAAAAACGCCCCTTCAATTCCGGCTTTAGCGAAAGCATCACCTCGCATCGCGCGCAGTCGGTTAAGAAGGTTGTTAAGGTCCACACTCTTCCCGTGAAGGATCTGGGGAATCAATTCCTGGGTTAGGGCTTCCCATGAGTTATCTGGAGTAGTAGCCGAATAGAAAGACCCAGACATCGGAGAACACTCGCCCCACCCAACGAGGTTCGCTTCGGTTCGTGCTTCAATGAGTATCGAATCCTTTTCAGCCACAACTCCGTTGCTGATCCGAAAGGGTTCAACAAACGGCACTCGAACCCGGTGAAGAACCACACTCTTGATGCTAACTGATTGTTGAACCAAGCTTGTACTCAACCAAACACCTCATGTCATCGTCGCGAGCATTTCTCGCGTCACCGGGTTGACCGGCGGCAATCCGCTGGCAAAACGCACAACTTCAGATACTGCCAATACGCCTATCTCTCGTCGCATCTCAATGCCGCCAGCGGCGATGTGTGGAGTGAGAATCACATTCGATAGCCTGCGCAGCTCGTGATCTGGCGGAAGCGGTTCGAGTGGATCAGTGACGTCGAGCGCTGCGGTTATTCGCTTGTTGCGCAACTCAACCACTAGTGCTTCGAGGTCAATCAGTCCGCCACGCGCAACATTAATTAGAAATGTTCCATTAGCCATTGACGCAAGACGTTGCTCGCTGATTAGGTGCCTCGTCTCTGAAGTTAAGGCTGCTGCTAAAACAATCACGGAACACGAACTAACTAGCTCATCGAGATCGACTAAGTTTCCCGCACCCTCGATATTCTTCGCATAGGGATCACTTATCAAAAGCTCTACGTCGAATGGTTTGATAAGCTGCGCAAACGCCCGACCAATTCTGCCGTAACCAACCAGACCAATTGTTCGCCCGAACAATGTTTCGCCTTGACTAACTTCGGCGTTCGTATGTACCTCACCCGCACGCATTGCTGCTGCGTAGTCTGGAATGCGCCGGACCAACGTTAGCACCAGCGCCAGCGCCATCTCCGCAACTCCGCGGGCCATAGGATCGGCAGCATTAGTTACCGTCACGTATGCGAAAACCTCTTCCTCGACTCGAGACTTCACTTCACCGCCACAGTGCGCAATCAGTTTTACCCGTGTACCAGGTGACAACATTTCTTTAGTCAAGAATGGTGCATGCCACGTCGTCATCAACACATCAGCGTTCGCAATCTCTTGTCTTAACTCGGAGGAATCTTCTCGCAAAGAAGAGCGGCGCCATTCAGTTACTTCAGCGAGCTTCTTCTGAGACTCTTCACTAAAGAAGTGCGGGAAGAGCGCGTCACTCGCCAGCACCAGAACGCTTGGTCGCATTACTTTGAAGTTTCCTGATTGCATTTATGAAATTAGGTAAAGCGACCTCCGGATCTTCGATTTCCGGATGCCAGTACTTCTCCCATTCAAAACTAACGTAGCCGGTGTAATTCAATTTAGCGATCGCCTGTAAAGTTTCCTCGAAAGAAACGTTGCCGTTTCCTGCCAGCACCGGCAACCAGTGTTCAGAGTCTGAAACGGGCTGCGCATCTCTTAAGTGAATGTGGCTCAGAAATGGCTGAACAGTTTGGCTAGCCTGTTCGATCGAATCGCCAGCAGCAACTGAATTCGCCACATCCCAAATCAATCTCACTTGCGGATGATTCGCGAGGTTCACAACTTCTCTCGCGCTCTCAGTTTTGGCAAAGTCACCGTGTGTCTCAAGCGCTACAGCAACACCATTTGACAAGCGCTGTGCGATTTCGATCAAAGACTGAACGATGTAGTCGCGGGTCTCCTCGCGAGTAACGCCTACTTGAATCTTGTCTGGAAAGACCCGGATAAAAGGCGCGCCTAGTTCCGCTGCGAGTTCAGCATACTTGAGGGCCAAATCGACTTGCGAACTTCGCTCTTTCCGATCCGTTGAGTGAAAATTGCAAGATGTATCGACGCAACATACTTCAAGATTTCGATCAGCAAACTGTTCTCTGCTGGCCCTTACGTTGCGAGATGTGAATTCGGGACGACTCAATAGGTCTAATGTTCCACCAACCGCCCGCAACTCAACACCGTCATATCCGAGTCGTTCAGCGTTTTCGACGATTTGAGTAAGTTGCCAATTGGGACAACCTAATGTTGAGAAAGCCAGCTTAATCATCTTTGCCCTAGCGAGCTGTGCGTTTCATTCGGAATTCCTAAGTTCCTTGGTCCATCGCATTCTCACGCGCCTTTATCCTCTCGGATTCAGTCCGCGAAGCGGACAACAGCGTAAAGCCTGGGGCGTGCGCCCCAGGTAACAAACACAAAATTCATCTGAGCCCGCAACGCGGGCGGCAGTCATTCCTGGGGCTCACGCCCAGGCTTTACGCTTTTGTCCGCTTCGCGGACTTGCATACCCGAACAGCTCGCGGAAGACGGCACCCTATAAATAGAACCACACGTATTACGGCGTGTACTCGTAAGCTCCTATGTCAATTGCGCCAAATACTGGTCGCGACTGTGCTGTTCCAACCGCATAGGCGGTGTGGAGGGGCGGAAGAAACGCTGGCGGAAATAACGGGCTAATGAACGGATGACCCGGAGGACTGGCTGGCGCGCCGTTTCCAGCATTAACTAAAGGACTGGTGGCAATCGGACGAACATCATAAGTAGTAATGTCCGTGAATCCTGGATTGGTACCAAACACTGTTCCGGTCCAGTCGGTGGGAATCAACGCTGAACCAGTGGTGACCCAGTTATTGGTACCCGTACTTACGCGACCTGACACCCAGCGAACGCGAGTCTCCAAAACAATTTTGTCGATAGGCGCTCCACCAACACGGAAGAACACATTGTTGTGCATCTCCAAACTCTCGATGCCTTGGAATATCTCGACGCCGGGACTCGTTTGACCCTGGCGCAAAATGAATGTGTTGTTGACAAACCGGTATCGGCCATTGGTTTCCCCTGTGCCATCACTACCAACACGAGCCATTCTCGTTCCCTGTGTGGGAATATGTTGGAACACATTCCCAACAACATCAGAATCTTCTCGAGCAGTATCTGTATTGACCTTCTTGTTGCCATGCGGGTCTGGTCCAATTAACTCAATCTCGCCATAGAACCCACCGGACACCCAGTTGTAATAAATTTCGTTGCGTTCCGCGCGACTCTTGATGTTATTGCCCCCATTTTGATCGTGGAGATAGCAATACTGCATACGGAATACCGATCCGGGGTGTGCAAACTCGTCAGTGGCCATGTAAACAGGATGTTGGCCGGTTCCATTTCCGCAGTGATAAACCTCCACGTACTCCATAAGGAGAGACCCCGAACCTGTATCCGCGCCGAGTATTCCGTGGGCCGGACAATCGTGAACAACACAATCCCGCAGCGTTATGTCATGAGCGTGATGATAGATACCTCGAAAGCTGCCGCCCGTGACATCAAACCCCTCAAACACGTAGTGATCAGATAACCGAAACTCAACCGTGTTGGTACCGCCCGAAATCACAGGGCGCAATCCGTTCACCCTGATACCGCGAATAGTTATTTTGTTTACCGATGTCCCCGGCCGAGTGAATATAAGGTCGCCTGGATAAGTCGCGTTGCCATCGACTTCTGCTATGTCTCCCGGATTGAGCAGCGGAGCGACATCCTGAAGTTTTTTGAAGGTCCTTGTTGGACCAACTTGATAAGTAATGGAATAGGCGGTGCTGACGCAGCAGCACGTAAGAAGAAACAATGTTGCGATGAGGTGTTTCATGCATTCTCCCTTCTGCATATGGCGAGGCTCCCCTTTTCCTTGCGACGCAAATTCGAAACCCTCGATTCGAACCTTCGACGCGTTATTTCCGACCTCCTTGTTTTGCTATAGCCTGCGCAAGTTTGTAGCGAGCGTTCTCAAACGCATTCCCGTTCTCAGCAAAACCCACAGAGGCGCCTGCGTCAGAGAAAACTCGCGGCACGACTGACTGAAGCGTCTCGACAACCAATTGATCGAGTTTCAGCTTTCGCGCGAGACTAAGGTATTGATGGTCCTGCAGCCCGCGCCGGAGATTGGCAAGTTGTATGGAGGATATCGGTCCGCTTAAACCGCGATCTTCTTCCGTGTGAAGTTTGTCTTCTCCCGGATACATCAGGACCCCATCGCCATTGATATAACCCTGGTCGTCGATAGGTTTATTTGGTTGGCCGCGATTATCGAAAGTGATCGGATTGGCCCAGACGTTCTGCTTTCTCTCACCAACCTTTTGCCGGTTGTGTTGCCAGTGCACTCCGTGCCAGTAGAAGTAGTTGTCGATACCGTGTTTGAAGCATGCCCAGATCGTCGCACGCGGATCAGTGGCTGGAGCGTCGATCACGATCGCACCGGCGGCGGGCCGGCCGCCGTTATAAATCCAATACTTGCGACCGCGCCCACGTTCCTCATAGGCCCGAGTGATGTCGTACCCAAGCGGACCGGTATCCCAGATGTCGATTGCTCCGTCCAACTCCTTTACATACCGATGGGTCACAAATGTACGAAGCGCTTTTCCCGGGCCGGGATTTGAATGGATGTTTTCGGCGAGCTGCTTGATGTATTGGTACTGCGAACGCCCAGGCTCGTCTGGCAAATAGAGGAAGGTAATCGCGTTGGGAAACTTTTTCGCTAGATAGTTAATCCAGTTGTCTGACTCACGCCACGCGTTCGCTCGATCATCGAAGGACTTACCGGGTCCATAAAATGTCCGTGGAATGATCCGGTTGCCAGTCCTTTCTCCAGGACCTTGATAACCGCGTGCTTTAGTAAAGGCGCTGCCGTCGAAAATTTCCCGCACCGCTTCGACTGCCTGTTCGTCGTAACCTTGGACCAACTCGATGCGTTGTCGATGCGCGAAGCGATGATAGGCGGGATCAAGATCTCTTCCCTGGTAGAGCTTCGGTTGCAGACTCTCGTAATAGACCATCGCATGCATGCTGTTCTCATTAGGCAACGTGAAATCAAACAGCTCAAGCTCAATTGGAATACTTTTATTCCCGCCATCTGCGGTTACTGTGACGGTTCCCTTATAGGTTCCTGCCGGAAGATTCCGCTCGGTATAAACTTCAATCCATATCGATTGATTTTGATCGCCTGCTACGTTGAGTGGGAACCCGCCGCGTCCCGCGCGTGCATTTTCGGGAATGAGTTGCACCGGCTTCCACCCCGTTGGATCTTTCGGAGCGGCAGGAGAGCCAGGTTTATATACCCACTCGGCATGTGAAGCAGTTTCCACATTCATGTAGTTGATCGAGAATATTCCGATCGGCCTGTCTACATAATTTGTTGGATCTGGGGCTGGAGCAACGTATCTGATCCTGGCGCTTCCGCCGCGATAGATAAGCTCAGGGAGCGCAACTCTAAGACCGCTAATACCGGTCTTGTCTGCTTCTATGATTAATTGAAACGCGATGATCTCATTGCGCGCGCCGAAGATCTTTATTCTCTTTCCATCCCATACAGAGTTTGCAGGCTTGTTTGGATTGTTCAGGTCGTCACGTTCTACTTTTTCTCCATCATTGACCGCCCAGATCAAGCGAACTGAAGCGAGAGAGACTAAAGGAATCGCAAGGTAGGTTAAGACAAATACAGCAGCGCAGTATTTCAATCTCATATTCATTTATCGATCACTGATACTGGTTCAATGTCACCGGCTTTAATGTCGATACGCGCGGACTGAGGCGGTACTCGACCAGCTGCAATGAATGCCAATCCAACAACAGTCGTAACAACGGCATAAATTCCGACAATCAACCGATCCCTTCCCGGTGCACTGGCCGCCACCAGGAGAAAGCACGCCAGGCCCATCCCAGTGGTAACTTTTCCGACGAGGGCAAGTTGCCTACGACCAGAGGGGCCAGCAGTTCCTAATTCAGTTGCGGGATCGATGGGCGTGTCCAATTTCACAAAGAAACCTTCAACTCTCTTTGGAAACTCGCCGGTGGGTTTAACTAAGAGCACCGGAACGAAAAAGGCGATGGTGGTAGTGATCGCCGGAATTCCAATTAAATAAGTTTCGTTCAACCCCATTCCCAAATACCGATTGAGATAGAAGTTGACGAAGAGTGACGTGATGGCCCCAACGACGTAGGCGCAGACGGCGGACCACCATGGACCTTTTCGAGCGATGAAGCCATAAAGGAGTGGCAGTCCCAGTGGAATTAAGAACATCGATTCCAGAATGAAGAGCAAAGTAAAAATACCAGTAGTGCCTTGCGCAAAAAGCAGTGCTACGCAAATCATCACAACTCCGACACCAAGTGACGTGATGCGACTTGCAGTCAGCATGTGTCGGTCGGAGGCATCACGTCGGAGGTAACCCTGATAAATGTCCTTGGCAAAGATGCCAGTGATAATGTGGTTGTGAGCGGACAAAGAGGCCATTGACGAAGCAAGCATCGCCGCCAACAGCACACCAACCATTCCTGGCGGCAGAACCCGCAACCCCATGGCGATGTATGCGCCTTCCGACGGCTGTTTCAAACCATTAGCCGCAGTCGCCAACTCCGGAAGGGCCACTCGAGCTATTAGCGGCGGAAGGTAGAAAATCACACTCCCGATGGTGAACAGGATCATGCAAAGCACAGCAATTCGTTTCGCTGATTGTTCTGTATCGGCGCAGAAGTAACGCTGAGCGTTTCCAAAGTTGTTGTAGCCAGTGGTCTGAGAAACTGTATAAACAATTAGAAAGAGCCAACCGTATTCACCTGCAAACGGATTGAAGTAACCTGGCGGCGCCTGAGCAACAAAATTGCTAAAGCCGCCGACATTGGACAGCGAAAGCACCATTAGCATGCAAGCGATTGGAAACAGAAACATGAACTGAAACATGTCCGTGAAGCAGACTGCCCAGTAACCCCCAAGCACGGTGTAAGCGAGAACGACAACGCCGCAGATAACCACCAAATACTCCACTGGTAATCCGAGCGCGATGGACATGAAACTCGAAAGTGCAAAAAGACGCACAGAGCCAAACATTAGTTGGCTTGGACCAGTCAACCACGAAAACGTCTTGTGAGTTCCGTCTCCAAAACGACTCCGGATGTATTCGACGACCGTTGTCACGCGCGAACGTCGCCACGCTTGAGCAAAAAAAATGTACCCCAAAAGGAAGGCAGGTACGGCCAACGCCATCAAGAAGACCCCGATGACTCCGTGGCGGTAAGCAAAGCCGGCCCCGCCGGTGAAAGTCCAAACTGAGAACCCAGACATGAACGACGCCATGCCCGCCACCCACCACTCGACTCGATTACCACCTTTGAGAAAATCGGAACCCACTCGCATGAAACGCATAAAGTAGGCGCCGATGCTGGCCATCAATAACAAGTAACAGGCAAGCACGATGTAATCGATAGCATGGACTGAACTGTGCAAGCCGTTCTCCTTGTCAGCCGAATGTATGACTTAACGTTTCGGGGGAATTCCGCCGAGGCGCGCTGCAAAACCTATTTACTGAGAAACTCCGCAGCTACGCTATCTATAAACAAGTGTGCGTCTGGATGTGTTCGCAGTATTGACGCAGGACACTGTGTGCTGACTGGTCCTTCGATAGTGTTTTTTATTGCTTGACGTTTTGCCGGACCGGGTGCGATGGCAAACAGTTTTGGTCGCGCCATTAACGTGGGGATAGTTAACGACAACGCATTGCGAGGCACTTCATCGATCGCAGCAAAAGCACCATCATTCACTTGCTGATTTCTACACACCTCGTCGAGTTGGACCACTTTTACTGATTGCGGGTCGTTGAAATCACAGAATGGAGGATCGATGAACGCCAGGTGCCCATTCTCTCCAATACCCAGCACCGCAAGGTCTGGCGGATTCTCTTTCAGCAGTTGGGCATATCGATTTGCTTCTTCCGAACCATCTGGCGAATCACCTCGTAAGCCATGGAATGCTGCCAGTGAAACTTTATTCACGAGGCGATCAATTAGAAAACGACGAAACGACTGTGGTGCGCGTTCGTCCATGCCGAGGTATTCATCTAAATGGAAAGCAGTAACGCGGGACCAGTCGATATCAGGTGCATCCGCGAGGTTCGCAAGAAACTCATTTTGTGAGGGAGCGGACGCGAGGATGATAACAGCCCTGGCGCGCTCTTCAATGGCGCGCCTGATTTCAGCAGCAATGACAGACGCTGCGGCTTTTCCCATACTTTCGCGCGTTTCATACACATAGACGTTCAGATTGTCAGCGTGAAAGTTTCGCTGAAGTCCTTGTTGCACGGCGGCAGTTGATTCCATATGCCTCCTCGAGCGTTTAACCAATCTCTGGTCCGGCGATCGCAAATACAAAGGGAGATGTTTTCTTGCTCACCAACCCGGTAGCCATTCGTAGTAGATCGCGTTCCTTTACGAAGCCACGATCCGACAACACAGCGGTGCTCACTGTGCACTCTTTATTCCAATCGATAATCGCGCGAGCACCGTTCAATCTATGCAAAGCTCTATCAAGCAAACTTTCTATTTGACCGGAGTCTGTGCTAACAACCGGTCCAATGTAATCTGCCTTCGTACCTCGTCTAACGAGGGCGTATCCGGAAACGCTTCCATCAGCGCCATAGTTAATGACCGGTGGAGCAGGAGATTTCTCAATCAATGTACGAATCAACTCTGATCGGTTGGCTCCAAAGGCTAGAAGGTCGAGTTCATACAACGAGAGATGAAGCCCAACACCGGATTCTTGGACACTACTCCGTTCCGACTTTGGTCTTGCCGGTCCCGACCACCGCTCGATCGATGACTCGACCCGGAACCCAAGTTTCTCGTACACCAGCTTTCCGTCCGGTGTTGCATCTAGCTTTACGTACTCAACTTTGCCGTTTAAGTAGCCAAGCGCAGTTTTCATGAGTTGGCTCGCGATTCCCTGCCTACGACTTTCGGGTTCCACCAACACCATCCCAATCCAGGCAAGATCACCGCTGTAGGTCGTTGTCGTTGTTGTCCCGACTAATCGACCTTGCTTGAGGGCGGCGAAACACCCTTCAGGCTCAAGTGACAACAACCTCTGCCAGTCAGCTTCAGTTTGATTCCATCCGGCCGCCTCCTTCAGTCTCATCGCGGAAGGAATATCTGATTCAAACAACAGTCGGATCTCCAGCGGCCGCATTGTTTAACTCAGAGCGGGTGCGTGTTCCGCCCAAACTTTGTTTGCCGGTTCCACGCAGAAATCAGCCATCTGCTTAATGTTCAAATCAACTGGCCAGTTAAAAACTCGACGCAGATGTAGCAGCCAAGCTAACAAGCCTTCTTCCGGATGAAAGTACAGTTCCAGTAACGCGCGGGCCGTCTTTCCGCCAGAAGTCATGGTGTATTCACCACTCGGCAATTGGAAGTATGTATGGATCTGAAAACTGCTGGCGCCTCGCAGCAGATATCCAGCGGCGATTCGACCAGACACGATGTTTCCAGTTGCGCTGAGGGGAAGGGTGCAAACAGGAATCGATCCGAGGTTTTCCAGCAGACGAACTTCCGCTAAAACCGCCAGGTTTCGGACACTTAGATCAGGACCACCATAGGCGATTCCACGCACCCCATCGAACTCGCGATTAGGATCAAATAACCTGTTGGCGTAGACGAGAAAATCCGGTGTGTCCTCACCGGAACATCGTTCGTTGATAGCGCGCAACATTTCGAGCTGAAAACCGTCGTCGAGAATTGCGTTAAATACTTTGAGACCGATACTGATAGGAGTAGGCGCAGCTCCACGCCGTATCAGCCCGGTCACACGGGTTAACCATTGAAGAATTATTTCTGCCTGGGCAGCGCGGTCCGAGCCGGCGAGAGTTGGACTGAAATCCTTCTCGATCGGCATCCGTATCCCAGGGTGATGTTGTTGCCATACCTTCAGTAATTTCTGTGTCGTGTACTCATACTCGCCGATCTTCCATTGACCCTCAGAAACCCCCGGAAGGTGGTACTTGCACGATGGAACGATCAACACCGGAACTGACTTCGCCACTGATAGCGCTTCATCAAAAAATTCCAGATATTTCTCGAAGGTGTCGTACCAACCACGCCCTTTCCATGAAACTGTCCAACCGTTTGTACCGTCGCGTCCAACGATCCGTTCGACGATCATCCTCGTCTCTTCAATGGCCCACTCGCTCATCGACTGCGCCCCCGACGAGTCTTCGGCAATGATTGACTTCAACACCACGAATCCGAGACCGTCTTCGCAGTCGCGCTTAACCTGAGAAATATTCAGGGAAAGTTGGCCTGACGCTTTACCAAAGGGATTCTTAATGGAGTGATTAGCGTACTCACTGCTCAGATCAATCTGATATTGCTCACGCACATAGTCTTCCAGCGATGCTGGTAAAGCGGAGCGAAAGCGTTCGTAGTCACGTATAAGCGCTGCACGCTGCGTCGCTTCAATGTCAACTTGTCCGTTCAACGCAAACATATTCAACTTACAGAGGTCAGAGTCAGAGAATTCACTACCGACCGAATTTCTTCAATTTCACTAATCGATAATTGTGGTCCAAAAGGATCGTTAGTGGCGTCAGCCGGTATTATTTCTAAGTGGGCCAGTGCCACCAGGATTCTGCCGATATATCCTTCCATCGGTTGCACGAACAAAACCTCCGCAAGCCGATCAATCATGTTCGACAGAGAAAGAAAACGCTGAGCATCTCCTGAAAAGTGCGCATTGATCAGTTGTACTTGAAGGTCAGTGCAAACCGCACCCATGCCAATGAGTGCCGCGTGCGCTCCTCTCATTAAGCTATACCCTAAAAAACGATCTTCGCCGGTAATCACGAGCTTGTCAGGGTAAGACTGCTCGACGCGACGCGCGATGTCTTGATATGTCATTACACTATCGAGCGTCGCAACTTTGATCCCTATAACGTTTGGTAAGGACAACAAATCAGAGAGGACCACGGGATCGTAGCTGATGCCACCAGCCGCCTCATAAAGATAGAAGAGTACAAGTGGCAACCCGAGTTCAGCGATGCACATATGGTATTCGACAATTTGCCTGTCTCGCTGTTCGTGACTCTTCAACCAAACAGGCGGGTAGACCAGTAATGCATCAGCACCGTCTTCTGCTGCGAGCGATGCGATAGCCAGCGTTGCGCTCGTAGGGTCCTGCTTGAGGATATCCTGACGAGACGGTCCAACACCCGCGATCAGCACTCGATCTCCGAGCGCTTGACGCCAGTCTTGAATCACCCGACGCGCAATATCAGGAAACAAGTGCAATCCTCTTCCCGTATGTGCCCATACAGCAACACCCGCAATCGACTGTGAGGTTAGGTAGTCAAGGTAGGACTCATGAGCAGACTCATGTAATGCGCCACCTCCTTCAAACATTACGGGGGCTGCCGGAATAAGCCCACCGCGCAGTCGCTCTTTTACTTGCT
>DATJKB010000550.1:0-5058 GCA_035491875.1 Pyrinomonadaceae bacterium
AACTCGGCGAAACGTAATTCGGATCTCGCGCAAACTCGATTATGTCCCACTGAGCGATCCTCAGATGCTCCAGCACCTGCCATGCGGTATATGGCAAACCATGAATCTTTTCACCACAACGCTCGATTGGAAATCCATCATTTAAGTCATCGAAGTAGAGGTGTGCATCGCCGCCGTTCAATAGCTTGACGACGTGTGCCCGCAAGCTTCCGTCGTCATTATTTTGTTCTGTACTCAACTCGACCTCCTGTTGCTCTTGCCCTTGATTATTTGGGAAACACGCCGCCATTCGGCCTTTAAGTGATTAGTCAGACTGAACTTATGCATAGCGAGGACCTCATAAAATCAGGTCAGATGCATGCGAGTCTGTCGGTTCTGCCAATCAGTTTGAATCATGAAGATCCTCGTGAAGCATACACGTGCCTTTGCGAACCGTGCCGGCCATTTTATCGGCAGAGGAGCAAGCTAAAACAGTTATGTCTGTGATGATGGGTGACACTTGCGGTGCTTCGCCGAGTGACCAGCTTCTGCCGGGCGATGTCGTTAGAGTGCTGTCAGAGCGGGAGATTCTTGCGACGCTCGACGAAAACGGCACTTTCGAAAAACTGCCATTCATGCCGGAGATGCTCGACTTCTGTGGTCGAACGTTTCGCGTCTCACGCCAGGCTTTCAAGACGTGCGTTGACGATACTGAAATGCGCGGTCTGACTAACACGGTATTTCTCGAAGAAGTCAGATGCGACGGAAGCAATCATGGCGGATGCGCCCGCGCGTGCTTGATCTTCTGGAAAACCGCATGGCTGAAACGCGCTGATGCGTCATCCCTGGCACCACTTCCATGGAAGCCAAAAGTTTCCCGCGCAGACCTGTTATCAATTGCACAACGGGATGGTCAATTCTTCTGCCAGTCGACCGAGATATTGAACGCTTCGAAACCTCTGCCGTGGTGGGAGCCTCGACAGTATTTGTGGGATCTGAAGTACAACCGCACTTCGTTGGTGAATTGGGTGCAAAGTTTGTTCATCGCTTTCTACAACAAAATCGCTTTCATCCTAAAACGGAATTCGTGGAAGTTCGTAGCTGGCTCGGGCAACGCGCCGACCGTTGAGCCATTACATCTGCGGCCAGGTGACATGGTCAGGGTGAAATCTCTCAATCAGATTAGAGAGACGTTGGATGAGAACGGAAAGCACAACAACCTGCTTTTCGCGCCGACCATGACGAGCTTTTGCGGAAAGGAACTCCGAGTACGCGACCGGGTTGAGAACATCATTCTCGAGGGCAGCACGCGGCAGCGTAAGGTCAACGACACCGTTTTGTTGGAGAACGCAATTTGTGACGGCGTCTGCCATCGACTGTGTCCCCGTCAATCGTTTTTGTTCTGGCGGGAATGCTGGCTCGAGCGAGTCTGATCATTGCCGATTGCCGATTGCCGATTGTTGATTGGAACTGACCTCGCGGTTTAAGACATCAGTTCCCCTTGACTCCATTCGGCAATCGGCAATCCGCAATGGCTTCAATCTCCCCTATAGGATCTTCGCACCGATAACCTCGCCTTGTAGTCACAGCGGTGATTCTTTGCGTAACCTCTGCGTTCTCTGCGTCTCGGCGGTTTTCGTTGGTCGTTCCCACTGCTCAACAAACCAGTGAAGCCAGGTTCTCAAATCTCGGCTTTGTTGAGGGCTCGCAACTTAAATGAAAACCGCCGAGACGCAGGGAACACAGACCAGCACAGCCGCAACCAAACATTTCCCGCAAAGGCGCAAAGGAGCAAAGAGGCAAAGAGAATAGCCTCGATTGTATGGTTGGCGTCTTTGCTCCTTTGCGCCTTTGCGGGAAATGTTTTTACAAAAACAAGAACTTGCGAACTTGCTACGCAAGAGGTCACGCGGAGACTTGGTGTTTCTCTCGGTTCGTTGCAGGTCAAATGAATAGAACATCAAAAATCAGGGCGATAGACATTCGGCCTGTAGTTGTGGGAATCTGACTTGGACCTTGTCACACTTCCAAACAAAGATCGTTCTGCTGGTTCTGCTAATCGCGTTGTCGTGTGTCGACGCAACAGCCCAAGGCACAAATGATCAGCGCCTCCAACCGCAAATCCCGGATAGCTTCGGTGTAAACATCGATTTCACTGAACCGAAGCGTGGCGAATTGAACATGATTGCGACGGGAGGCTTTCGCTGGGTTCGCAAGGATTTCAAGTGGGACCTGACTGAGCGCGTCAAAGGCACTTACGATTTTGGCCCATACGAACGTTTGCTGGCGGCGCTTGATGCTGCCGGTCTGCGCGCGTTGTTTATTCTCGATTACGGAAACCCGCTTTATGACGGCGGCGCTCCCCCGCGCACCGCTGCAACTCGCGCGGCATTCGCGCGCTGGGCCGTCGCTGCGGCAAAGCGTTTTGCGAATCGTGGCATACTCTGGGAACTCTACAACGAACCGAACAATAATCAGTTCTGGCCGCCCGGGCCGAACGTCAATGAATACATTCAACTGGCCCAGGAAGTTGGCAAGCAGTTTCGCGCGTCTGTTCCTGCGGAGAAGCTGATTGGACCAGCAACTTCTGGAATCGATTTCGCTTTCCTTGAAGCATGTTTCAAAGCGGGCTTGCTCGATTACTGGTCAGCCGTTTCTGTCCATCCGTATCGACAGGAAGCGCCTGAAACCGTTTCACCTGATTACGCTCGTCTACGCGATCTGATAAGGACCAGCAAACCTGGGGCAGACATTCCAATCATCTCGAGCGAGTGGGGCTATTCCGCCGTTTGGGCCGGCATGGACGTTGAAAAGCAGGGAGCACTGTTGGCAAGACAATGGTTTATCAATATCTCCAACGGCATCCCTCTTTCGATCTGGTACGAATGGCGCAACGATGGGATGGACGCGCAAGAGCCGGAGCATCACTTCGGCACTGTCACCTACCAATATGTGCCGAAGTTTCCTTACCTGGCTGCTAAAACTTTCAGCCGGTTCTTCGATGGTTACACGTTCGTAAAGCGAATCGATATTGGCGGTCTCGACGACTTCGTTTTCGTTTTTCAAAAGGGAAGCGACACACGCATTGCAGCGTGGACGATTACTAAGCGTCCACACAGAATTCGGCTTTCACTGGGCGCCGGAAAATACGAACTGATTAATCACCTCGGCGATTCGCTGCCAAGTGTTACTACTCCGCCGGCAAGTGTTACTAATGTGACCCCGGAAGTGCTGCTGGAAATCACCGACAATCCAATCTACTTGCGACGCGAGTCGCCGTAACACTTGAAGATACCACCCGCATAAGCGGCGTGGAGTTTCAATTTCAGCCTACAGCCTACTCCTTCTCTCATTCTCCCCAGGCTTCAGCCTGGGGTAATCGCCTAATTTGATTTCGGAAACCATTTCAATGGTTTACAAAGCTGCCTCCATTATCGACACGCCGCCCTCAATAAACCGTTAAAACGGTTCCTTCAATTCAAAGCGCCACCTGGACCCCAGGCTGACGCCTGGGGAGAATGAGATGCAGTCGTGGTTGTAGGTTGAAATTGAAACTCCACGCCGCTAAAGCTGGTGGTGTCTCAAGTATCTGCGACCTTGTTCATCCGGCGTGACGAATGAATTCCTTTGTGCGCGGATCTTTTGGCGAGTTCAATACTTCTTTTGTTGGTCCCTGCTCGACGACCTCACCGCCTTCGAGATACATCATGTAATCGGCAGCTCCGGCAAGAAAGCCAAGTGAGTGAGAAACGATCACCAGCGTGTGACCGTGGTCGACGAACTCACGTAACAATGTCCTTAGCTCGGAAGTGCGTTTTGGATCGAGGGCGCTGGTGGGTTCATCGAACAGCAGCAGGTCGGGCCGCATTGCCAGCGCACGCGCTATCGCTACCCGCTGTTGTTCGCCGCCCGACAACGACTCAGGATATCGCTGGGCTGCGTACTGCAATCCTACTGACTGCAAGAGTTCCTGAGCTTCAGACTCAGCCTTGCGTTTCGGAGTCCGGAGCACGTGTACCGGCGCTTCAGTGATGTTCGCCAAAGTGGAAAGATGTGGAAACAGGTAGAAGTGCTGAAATACTGTTCCGACTTGTCTTCGCAACTGCTTGACGCGACGTCGATATTCTTTTTGTGAAAGCGACGATTCGAGTTTTACCTCGCCGCATTCAATCCTTCCCGAACTGATTCGTTCCAGACCGTTCAGACATCTCAAGAGCGTCGTCTTTCCACACCCCGATCCGCCGATGATCCCCAGTACGGTTTGCGGCGCCACCTCGAAGGTGATGCCTCGAAGCACCTCGTTGTCGCCAAATCTCTTTCGAAGATCTGTGACCCGAATCATGCCTTGGCCTCCGATAGTTTTGCTGACTCAACTCGACGTTCGGACCGATCGCGCAGACGTCGCTCCAAAAGACGCGCGAGATGCGCCATCGGTAAACTCATCGCGAGGTAAAAGAGCGACACGATCACACCGAGTAAGAGGAATTGACCGGAAGCGTTGGCAAGCTCTCGATAGGCCGTAGCGAGTTCCCAAACGGAGATGGCAAACGCTACTGACGTATCTTTGAAAAGCGAAACAAAGTCGTTCGTCATCGTCGGCAGCGCTATGCGAAACGATTGCGGCAATATGATCCGACGAAAAGCCAAAACGGGGCTCATTCCCAACATGTACGCCGCTTCCCACTGCCCTTTTGGAATAGCTTCCAGCGCCGCTCGATATACCTGCGATTCGTAAGCCGCGTAATTCAACCCGAGACCGACGAGTGCCGTCAGCCAGCCAGGCATCGTCACGCCGAAGACCGGCAAGCCGAAATATAGAAATAGAAGTTGGACTAGCACGGGAGTCCCACGGAAGAACTCGACGTATGCAGTACAGAGGGCGCGCAGTGGCGCCGGGCCCTTCCATTGTCCGAGCGCGAGCGGCATCCCAAGAAACACAGCGATTACCATCGAACCGAATGCCAGTAGCACAGTCACGAGCGCGGCACGGCCCAGGCGCAACAAGGCATCGCGCCAGTTGAACGTTGCCGTTGTCATATCAAAAGCGACTTCTGCGTTTTGGTTACCCGCCCTGATTGG
>DATJKB010000551.1:0-6336 GCA_035491875.1 Pyrinomonadaceae bacterium
TCGATCAGATTCCGCTGGAACAGTTAATGGGCCCCGGAGTGTTGATTGACGTCACGCGGCAGTGTGCGGCAAATGCGGATTATCTCGTTGGCATTTCTGATATTCAGAACTGGGAGAAACGCTACGGAAGAATTCCAGCAGGAAGCATTGTTCTTCTGCGAACGGGCTTTGGAAAATATTATCCGGACCGTAAGAAGTATCTTGGAACCGATGAGCGCGGCGCTGCTGCTGTGCCGAAACTCCATTTTCCCGGCCTCGATCCGAAAGCAGCGACGTGGCTCACTCAGAACCGTTCGATCAAAGCAATAGGGCTTGACACAGCGAGTATCGACTTCGGTCAATCGACTCTTTTCGAAAGTCATCGCATCCTGTTTGACAAAAACATTCCCGCGTTTGAGAACGTTGCGAACCTCGATCAATTGCCTCTTAAAGGATTTGCGATTGTCGCGTTGCCGATGAAGATCAAAGGTGGTAGCGGTGGGCCGCTAAGGATCGTAGCGACGCTCTAGTGTCAGTTGTAGTGACGGTGGATGGCATCGCTTGGCCCACGGCACTCAGTTTGCCATTTCGGTTAAAAGCAACAAAGAAGTCGTTCTGAAAAGATGCAGGACTACATTATTTTACCTATCAGGGGGAAAACATGGATCCATTTGAGCTCTTGAAAAAAGACCACGCGAAGGTTGCGACACTCTTCGAACAAATCGAGTCGGCCTCGGAAGACGCGAAGATGCGCATCTTCCGCCAACTAAAGGAAGAACTCGACGTACATGCACACATTGAAGAAGCAATCTTCTATCCGGCTCTGGAGGGTGAAAAAGAAACTCGTGAAATCACACTCGAGGCCTACGAAGAACATCGAGTCGTGAAAGATCTGTTGTCGCAACTCGATGCGGCAACTTCAGCTGACGAAGAGTGGGAAGCGCGTCTCACCGTTCTGAAAGAGAACGTCGAGCATCATGTGGAAGAAGAGGAAGGCGAACTGTTTGATAAGGCCAACGATGTGCTGACCGGCGAGCAAGCCGACGAGCTCGGCGCTCGAATGGATAGCGAGAAGAACCGGAAGCTCAGCTATTCGGCCGACCAACCTCGGCGAGCAAAAGCCCCGGCCAAGAAAGGCAAACCAACCAAGCGGGGAGGCATCATTGGGCGGGTAGTACGGGCAGTTGGTGCGGGGATTTCAGCAGCTCGCGCGAGTCAAAGCAGCGGTACTAAGAAACCAGCCAAAGCCACGAAGAAAGCTGCGCCGAAGAAATCAACTCCTAAGGCTGCTAAGAAGTCAGCCAGCAAAGCTTCAAAGAAATCCGTCGCCAAGCGAACAAGCGCGTCAAAATCTGCGCGCAAAGGAGCCACTAAACGCAGCACCAAATCGACAAGCAAACGCGGCAGCAAATCTACTACTAAAAAGCGCTGATCTTCGATAACGGGCAGTCGCCAAAGCGCATGTTCGATACACTTCAGTTTGTCGTCAAGGTTCGATAGCAGCAACTGCAAAGGAACTGGGCTAGTTTCCTAGGATGTTGGCCGTGTCCACGTTGACGACAAACTGAAGTGTATCGAACATGCGCTTTGGCAACTCGCCCGTTGTCTTCCACGTTGCACATCACAACAAGCTAAGCGTATCGGACATTGTTTACTGTTGACAGTAAATACTGTCACATGTATTATTCCGCTCGATGAAGCATCAGGTGGAGCGAGAGCGGGGTCGCAAGTACGTGGGGCTTCCTGAATTCGCCACTGTCTGCGAGCGCATAGTGTCAGGCCTGGACCTCGAGCAAGAGCGCGGCACTGTCACTTCTGTTCCGGACGAGCGAACAATTCGCTACTACATTGCCGAAGGCCTTATTCAGGCGACTGACGAAAAACAAGGGACAGCATCCGTTTTTAGCTATTTGAATCTGCTGCAATTGGTTGCCGTAAAAAAACTTCAGGCTGAGCACTTTCCGATTCGAAAGATACGTGAGGTCGTCGCCGGCAAGAGCGAACAAGAGTTGGAGACGCTTCTCGGAATTGGTCAGGAATCAGGCACGAAAGGTGATGAAGCCAGGCGATATCTTGAGTCGCTTTTGACTTCCTCGTCCGCTCGAGACCTACGCTCAGCGAAAGTTGAGAGCGCTCGCAGTCCGCGGCGATCGACAACTGCTCAATCGCCACCGAGTCAGAGTGCTGGGGATGCACCCGGCTCCTGGCAACGTGTTGAGATCGAACCAGGGTTGGAATTGCATATTCGCTCTGATTACTCCCCACCTGCAACGAGCGCGCGAACAAGAAGTTTGGCTGAGCGTATACGCAGCATCCTGAACAAATGGCGTTCATAAAGTTGACCGAGCGCGTTCAGCGTAATTGAAAGAGAGGAGTCGTATGACTGACATATCGCCAAAGATTGAATTCTTTACCAAAACTACGAAGCTCGAAGCTGATCGAGAACAAACTGTCGACGTGCTTATTCGCATAACGCCGCCGGTAATAACCCATTACTCGTTCACGCGACCGCGACTGAATCTGAGTATCGTGCTGGATCGTTCCGGTTCGATGGGTGGCGGCAAGATGCATCAGGCACGTGAAGCCGCGAAGTACTGTGTAGATCAGATGCTTCCGAGCGATCGTCTCAGCGTCGTTATCTTCGACGAACATATTGAGCTCCTCTTTCCAAGTGAACCTGTCACTAATAAAGAGTCGATGAAGGATTTGATTTCCCGAATCGAAGCACGCGGTTCGACTGCACTTCACGAAGCCTGGGTGCGCGGCGGCTTAACGGTCAGCGACAAGTTGTTAGCGACCGGGATCAACCGCGTTCTGTTGATTACCGACGGTCAAGCGAATGTAGGTCTGACAAACGTCGATGAGATCGTTTCTCAGGCAATGGGATTGTTTCAACGAGGGGTGAGCACATCAACGATCGGGATTGGCGCTGACTTTAACGAGGATCTTTTAATGCCGATGGCACAGTCGAGTGGGGGCAATGCGTGGCACGTGGTCGAAGCGGACGATATGCAGCGCATTTTTCAAACTGAACTCGATGGCCTTATTGCGCAATTTGGCCATACAGCGTCATTGGGAATGGTTCCTGCGGACGGAGTCGCTGTCTCGGATTTACTAAACGATTTCGAACTTACGGAAACAGGACGTTATCGTCTGCCGAACCTGCAAGCGGGCTCACCGCTGGAAATCGTGGTGCAGCTCAAAGTCTCTCCCCAAGCGGCAGGAACAAAGATGCGTCTATTGGATCTGAAGCTGGGGTTTACGCCGCAGGATGCACGAACTGCTGAGGTAGTAAAACAGGTTCATGAGATCGAATTTGCGAGTAAGTATGAAGTGGAAACGCTGCCAATCAACTACGACGTCGTCAAGGCAGTTCAGTTCCTGATGAACGCACGCGCGAAGCGAGAAGCGATGAATCGGATCGATTCAGGAGACTATTCAGGAGCACAGCACATCCTGGGTGAGTCGCTGCGTCAGACGGAGTTAGCTTGCGCGGCTGTGATGAGTAGCGCCGATGTGGAAGAGGAGTGCCAATCGCTAAGCGCCACACAGAAATCGTTAATGGACCGACTTCAAGACCGGATGAGTCGCAAGAAACTGGCTTATCAGGCTTATAGTCGAAGAACCAGCAGGTGAGTGAGGACCGCCTAGCCGGAAGAAAAAAAGAAATCATTAGTCAGTTATTAATTGATAATTGTCAATTAGTAACTGACCAATGATTTCTTTTTTCTTCCTAGCCTGCTGTCCCTATTCACTTCCCCGGGATTCGTTCCATGTTGTAAACGCGTTCCCGTGCGGGTTTACCATCTGCGGCGGGCCATTTGAGAATCGCCGTCCACTTGTCAGCCGTTTCCCGTTGCCAACGGAATGAGTTCTTTGCCTTGCCAGCCACAGGCTCGAAGTTAATTCCCTGCTCGTCGATTCCTGAGGCGACGTAATTACCATTCCCGAACTGTCCGTCTTTCAGTTCAAAGCGTCCCGTGTCTTCGACTTTGTCGAGCTTCTCGTCTGGAAAACTGTCCACGGCGAGAGTGGTCTCGTTCTCGAACCGGTAGCGCTCGAAAAACGGAGACTGATCGACGCCGCTGCCACGCCAACTACCTTCAATCCAGCGAAGCTTCGCGAGATCTGCTCCGGACAATTTCGCCGGACCTTGTGAGGACGACAGGAGTCGCGGGTCATGTCGTCCGCACGCGGTGAAAACGAGCAGTAATGCAGGCACCAAGATAAGACACAACCGAGTGCCGAACTTACTAATCATCTTAGTTAGACCTTTGGCTGGTAGTCGTCTCCGCTGGACGACCGCCCGCCGGAAGTTTCTCCGTAATGAACTTCGTGAATAGTCCATAGAGATGGAGCTGCGTTCCCGGTCCTTCGTAAATGCCATGCGAGCGGTTGGGATAGGCAAACATCTGAAACTGCTTGTTCGCTCCAATGAGAGCATTGATCAACGCTTCGGTTCCCTGGTAGTGAACGTTGTCGTCGCCAGTTCCATGAACCAGCATTAACTGGCCCTTCAGATTCTTAGCGAATGTTATTGGCGAGCTTTGGGTCCACTCTTCGGGATGATCCTGCGGTAAGCCACCATATCGCTCCTGATAGATTGTGTCGTAATAACGAAGATTCGGAACCGGAGCTACGGAAAGTCCCACCTGGTAAACGTCGGGGTAACGAAACATCGCATTCAACGTAGACGAACCTCCGCCACTCCAACCCCAAATACCAATTCGCGTCGGGTCGACAAACGGCCACTTGCCAATCGCGCGCGCCGCATTGGCCTGGTCCTGTGAACTGATGATTCCCATTTTCCTGTAAACGATTTTCCGCCACGCACGGCCGCGCGGCGCGGGTGTGCCACGGTTGTCGACGCTCACCACAAGGTAGCCCTGTTGGGCCAGCATCATGTGCCAAAGAGTGTTGCGTCCGGCCCACACGTCGACGACCGTTTGTCCCCACGGCTCCCCATAGACATAGAACAAGACCGGATACTTCTTCTGCGGATCGAAATCAGGTGGCTTAATCATCCAGCCATCCAGTTGCACGCCTTCACCGATATCGACTTTAAAAAACTCGGAAGGCGTCTTTTTCAATTTCGCCAGCTTCTCTTTGAGCTCTCGATTGTCGATCAAGGTTCGCAGGGTTGCATGTTGAGCTATCCGGAGAACGTCGGTTGTCGGTGGCTGTGTAAACTGAGTGAAAATATGAATCGCAAACTCGCTATTAGGCGAGATGTTGTAAGAGTGGACACCAGGCAAATTCGTCGGTGTTAGTCGTTCGAGTTTTCCACTTCCGTCAAGCGGCGCGCGATAGAGATAGCGTTGAGTCGCGTTGTCCGGTGATGCTTCAAAGTAGATAAAATCGTTGACATCATCGACCTTTTCGAAATTGATGACATCGAAGTTACCGGGCGTGACGTTACGAACATCCTGGCCGTCACGAGAGATTGAGTAGATGTGTCGCCAACCATCGCGCTCGGTGGTCCACAAGAAGCGCTTGCCGCCGTCAATCCATTCAGGATCTCCACGCAAAAGACCTTGCTTGTCCCAGCCGATGTCGCCCCAGGCGTTGTCGACCCAGGCGTCGTCTTTTTCAACAACGATTGAGCGCACCTTTCCAGTTCGAACATCGCCGAGCATTAGGGTGTTCGTGTTCTGGAGGCGGTTTAGTTGTTGAATGGTGACTTCGTCGGAACTCGCCGCCCATTCCATACGAGGCAAATAGTTGTTTCGTGGATCACCAGGAACTTCGAACCAGCGCGTGGCGCCGCCGGTTGCACTTACTACTCCAACCCGCGCGGCTGAATTCGTTTCGCCGGCCTTCGGATACGGAAACGTGATCGTCGACGGGTAAAGAGCATCTGTGTTGTTGATGAGCGTCATTTCTTTGACGCCTTCAGAATTCAGTTGCCAGTATGCAATGTTCTTGCCGTCGGGGCTCCAACGAAAACCATCGCGGCAGAACAATTCTTCTTCATAAACCCAATCGAAGGTTCCATTAACGATGTAACGCGTGCCGTCGGAAGTTATCTGGGTTATAGATGACTTCCCTTCACCGGCAAGTGACTCGACGTAGATATTGTTCTCGCGAACGTAGCCCACTCGTGTTCCGTCGGGTGAAAACTTCGCAAACATTAACGTCGACGGTTTTGCATCGGCGCCAAGCTTCCGCAATGCTGATGTTTTCAGATCGAGAACCCAATAATCGCCACGCGTGTTGCTCCGCCAGACGCGAGCAGAGTTCGTGAAGATCAGCAGCTTCTGTCCGTCGTCTGAAAAGTCAAACTCTTCCACCGTCAAGGGATTTGTTTGGCCAGCGGGTAGCAATTTTTCCGCAGCGACAAAGACTGTTCGCTCGCCG
>DATJKB010000552.1:0-5650 GCA_035491875.1 Pyrinomonadaceae bacterium
AGGCAAGCGCTCAAATGCGTATTCGTTTTGCGGAGCCCGACGAGGTAACGTTTTGGGATGAAAGAGCAAAACAGGAAGCGAACCGTGCACTCGAGCTGGATGGAAATTTGGCTGAGGCGCACGAAGCTTTAGCATCAGTTTATCGAAGTTCGGAGTTTAATTGGACGCAAACAATTATAGAGAGTGACCGTGCTTTACTGATTAACCCAAACCTCGATCAGCCGCATTACTACCGTGCGGCAGCCTTCTATCACCTCGGGTTGTTCGACGATGTTGAAACTGAATTGAGTGCAGGGCTGCGCATTAACCCACTGAACAAACTTGATGCGTTGCGGTTACGTGGGTCCACTGCACTTTTGGGTGGCCGGTATTCTGAAGCTGTCGCTTTTCTGGAAGAAGCGCGTGCTGCCGGTTCTGCAGCAGTCTTCGATTGGTATTTGGCCCAAGCCTACTATTACGGAGGAGCACCGGAACGTGCTGAAAAGATTCTGACCGAACTACACGGCAGCGCGCAGGCTGAACAACGAGCGAAAGCGACGCTTGCAAGTTTTCTCGCCGCGCGTAATGAGAAACAACGCGCTCTAAAGCTGCTCGATGAGGTTCTCGCCGGTTCTTATCAGGACCATCACGTTCACTACAGCGTTGGAGTGGCGTATGCCCAGCTTGGGGATCACGTAAAGGCGCGTTTGTGGTTAGCTCGGTCAATTGCGACGGGGTTCCCGTGTTATCCATGGTTCCAGCGCGACCAACTGCTTCGGCCCCTGCAGAATGATAGTGAATACAAAAGTATGATGTCAGATCTGGAAAAAGCCTGGCAGGCGGCCCGAAGTCAGTACCAGGGAACATGACCCTGTGTCACTCGTAACGGAGCGCTTCGATTGGATTCAGCCGCGCTGCCTTCCACGCAGGCCAGAGACCAAATACGACTCCGAGTCCAACTGAAACAACGAAGCCTACCACCGGAGCCCACGCTGGAATATAGGTTGGCATGATCATTTTCACGAGCATCGCCAACGCCGACCCAACTAGTATTCCCATAATGCCGCCAATGCCTGTGAGTGTTCCTGCTTCAATCAGGAATTGCAGGATGATGTCGCGCTTGCGTGCGCCAATCGCTTTTCGCACGCCGATTTCTCGAGTGCGTTCGGTGACGGAAACGAGCATGATGTTCATCACGCCAATACCACCAATCAACAGTCCAACACTGGAGATTGCGACCATTAAAGCGAACACGCCACTAGTGATTGCCGCAAACTGGGTCATGATCTGATCCGACGTGGAGATACCGAAATTGTCTGGAGCGCCGTAGGGAACTTTCCTGCGGCGTCGCAGTAGTTCGCGCACCTCCTCAACGCCCTGGACCATCATTCCCGGATGCGCCTGGGCCATCACGAAGTTATCGTCAACTTCAGGATAGAGCTTGCGCAACGTCAGATAAGGCATGTAGACAGCTTTATTCTCGTTGTTGGGATCTTCGGCGCCTACGATGAAGATGTCACGCGGCGCCAGCACACCAATGACGCGATACATTCGTCCATTGATGCTGACTTCCTGGTCGACGGCTTTGCTGTATGGGAAGAGTGTGTTGGCGACATCGTTACCGATCACGACGACATTCGCATGCACCGCGTTTTCTTCGTCAGTGAAAAACCTGCCTTCACCAAGCGTGGTAACTCCCATCTTGAAATACGACGGCGACGTGCCTTGAACGGCAGCGTTTTTCATCTCGATGTCGCGATGCCTCACCCATACGCGTTCAGTAAATGGACCGGCAAAAAAATCGACTGGCGACATAAACGCTGTGGAATAAGCAATCGACGGGCATTCCGTACCAATCGCGATTGAGTCTTCATAACTCAGCGGCTTGCGCATGCGCTCTTCAGCACTCGGATTAAAATTAAAGCCAGGATCAAAACGGTAGATATAAATTGAGTTTGTACCGAACGACTCGATCTCTTTCGCGACCCGTTGATCGATGCCGGAAACGAACGCGGCAATGACGATCACGGTCATTGTGCCGATGATTACACCGAGAATTGTGAGGAACGAACGCAGTTTGTGTTGCCACAGGGTATCCAGGCCCATGCGGACGTTCTCGAAAAAGCTGCCGTGAAAAAATCCGGTCATTGATCAATTCTCATTTGCCATTTTTCGTTTGTCATTTGAGAAACCACCGACTTTATGTCGGTGGTTGTTCAGCTTCGACCTACGGAGGCGCTCCGAACGAATCCAGCGCGCGAAGCGCGCCGAACTGCTGGGGTCGAGAGTGGTAGGTCGAATTTGAAGTACCACCGACAATAAAGTCGGTGGTCTCCCTTCATTCCGCTCGGAGTGCTTCGATCGGATCCAATCGGGCCGCGCGCCACGCCGGGTAAACGCCCGAGATCAAACCTACGCTCGCCGAAACAAGTAATGCGAACGTAACTGCCAAAAGCGGCAACGAAGTTGGAACCGGCGTAAGCACGGCCACAAGTTTAGCGAGTAGGTAAGCGATAGTAATTCCGATGGCGCCACCAAACAGCGACAGCATTGTCGACTCGGCCAGAAACTGCTTTACGATATCGCTTCGACGGGCGCCAATGCTTTTGCGAATACCTATCTCTTTCGTTCGCTCGCTTACACTCACCAGCATGATGTTCATGATGACGATGCCACCAACCACGAGCGAAATCGAAGTTACGCCTATAGCCGCCACTTGAATTGTGCCAAAGATCTTGTCGCGCAGCTCGTTGATAGCTTTTGGCGTAATGATTCCGAAGTTGTCTTTCTCGTTCGGCGACAGCTTGCGACGCGTACGCATCACCCCCTGCGCTTCGTCGATCGCCTCTTGATAGTTCTCGGGCCCAGCCGAGGTTACGCTCACAGCCAACGACCGCCTGGATCCATAGGTTGCGAGAAAGGTCGACAGCGGCACCGCAACATACATGTCGCGTGGTTGACCAAAAACTGATCCGAGCGCCTTGCCAACGCCAATCACCTGGTATGCTTTGCCATCAACCCGAATCGTTTGTCCCAGCGGATCGGCGACCGGAAACAACTTCTCGGCAACATCTGAGCCGATAAAACAAACATTCTTCCTTGAGGCGTCTTCGGTTTGGTTGAAGTAACGGCCAGCCTGGGCTTCGATTCGTTCGATGTCGGCGATGTTCGCAGTGGAAGCGCTGATGTGAACACGAAACAGTGTGGTCGCTGCGTACTTAACAGCGCCGAGCGCGTCTGCTTTCGCGCCCACTTCACGAATAGCTCCGCCCCGCAAACGCAGTGCGTCAACGTCTTCGAGGGTGATGTCTTTGTTTCGCCGTCGCGCCGCGTTCAGTGCTTCGATGCTGGAGAAATCGTCAAGCGAGTACTTGCGCACAGCGAAGGCGTTGGTCCCGATGTCAGCGATTTTCTCGTCGACGTAAGCATTGAAACCTTCTATCAGAGACACGACGACAATTACTGTAGCAACGCCAAAGATCACGCCCAGCAGGGTCAGGAACGACCTCAGCTTGTGGCCAAGTATCGCGGCGACAGCGAGTTTTAAGGCTTCAAGGAATGGCATCTTGAAAATTGCGGACAACAGATGTTGTTCACGTCTAACTACGCAGCAAGAGTCAGCTAGTTTCAGTATAGAGGAAGGATTTTCGGATCAGAACTGGGATCGGTCTTCTTTGTTTTTGCTATAATCGCCAACGGATCCACCAGGAGTTCAATCACACCCCAATCCCGACCGCGATTATCTCCCGGAGTGTAGTTTCCTCCCTTGTCCTGTGCCCAATACTCAATATCGGATTCTTTGGTTCGTTCGCTTGTTGGTTGAGGGCATTTATGAGGTTATTCCATTCGCTTCTTCGGGCGACGATATTCGTTTCGTTGTGCGCAACCGCCGCAAATTATGCAAAGGCCGCTACTCTTCCGGCCGGCTTTTCTGAAACTCAGGTAGCCGGACTAGCAAATCCGACAGCGATGGAGATCGCTCCTGATGGACGAGTCTTTGTCTGTTTGCAAGGAGGTCAACTGCGCGTCATCAAAAATGGCGCTCTCTTATCAACTCCTTTCTTGACGGTCAACACGGATGCCACAGGCGAACGCGGGCTACTCGGGATTGCATTCGATCCAAACTTTACGACCAACAACTTCATCTACATCTATTACACGGTTCCGAGCTCACCGAGATTCAATCGCGTCAGTCGGTTTACGGCGAATGGCGACGTTGTAGTTCCCGGTAGTGAACAGGTCATTTTCACCCTCGACAATCTCTCGGCCACGAATCACAACGGTGGTGCAATCCATTTCGGGCCCGATGGGAAACTTTACATCGCTGCGGGTGAGAATGCGGTCACCGACAACTCGCAAACTCTTTCAAATGTGCTCGGCAAGATTCTGCGCATCAACGCAGACGGCTCGATACCCGGCGACAATCCATTCTTCAACCTCGCGTCCGGAAAGAATCGCGCGATCTGGGCGCTCGGATTGCGCAATCCCTTCACGTTTGCGTTCCAACCGGGAACGACGCGGATGTTCATCAACGATGTGGGCGCCAGCAGTTGGGAAGAAATCAATGACGGCATCGCTGGATCAAACTACGGCTGGTCCATAACGGAAGGTCCAACTTCAGATCCGAGGTTCCGCTCTCCGTTATTCGCGTACGCGCACATCATAGGACCGACGGGCGGATGCGCGATTGCGGGGGGAACTTTCTACAACCCTCCAACGGTACAATTTCCTGCCAGCTTTCTTGGTAAGTATTTCTTTGCGGATCTCTGTAGTGGGTGGATCCGTGTGTTCGACCCTTCGAATAACACTGCAGCAGGATTCGCCACAGGCATCAATCAACCGGTTGATTTAAAAGTAGGGGCTGACGGCAGCTTGTACTACCTCTCGATCGGTGCAAGTTCACTCTTCAAAGTTCAATTCAACGGCGGTGTACCGCCAACCATCACGACACATCCGGCGAATCAATCCGTCCTGGTTGGCGAGCCCGCATCGTTCACCGTCGGCGCGACCGGCAGTGGGACACTCACGTACCAATGGCAAAAGAATATGGTGAACTTCGGTGGCGCTACGGCAGCGACCTTCAACTTGCCGGCGGCTGCTTTGGCTGACAACGGATCAAAGTTTCGCTGCCTGGTCACAAACTCATTTGGCACAACCACGAGCAACGAGGCGACGTTGACAGTTTCAACCCCGCCGCCTGTCATCATCACGGAGCAGAACACAGACATCGCGATTGCGCTCGATTCAGTGATTTGGATTCGCGATGCATTCTTATTCACAAACACTCTTAACTTAAGCAGCGATCAACGGACGCGCCTGATGTTCTTCGTGCGCAACGTCGACTTACAACCGAACGAGAATATGTCGTCGATAACAGTGCGGGCGGAAGATGCTCAACTGAATCCATTTTCGATGACGGTGGAGTTTGTTGGGCCGGTGGGAGGTTTCGACTTCACGCAGTTGGTTGTGCGTCTACCCGATAATCTTCCGACGGGCCAGACACTGTTTGTTAGTGTGACACTCCGAGGTCAAACGAGTAACAAGGGGAGATTCGCGATGAGGTGACCCCAGCGATACGAGTGCCTTTTTAACTCGGAGCGGGGACTCTTACTGGGATCGCGGACGTCCTCGTCCGCAATGAGCGAAGCGAACAAACTGTGCGCGCCTAATG
>DATJKB010000553.1:0-3104 GCA_035491875.1 Pyrinomonadaceae bacterium
CGTTGCTTCCAATCGAGATAGTCTCCTGGCGAGACGGAGTTTCGTTCCCCTTTCACCTTGGACCACACCATGACGAGTTGATCGGGATTCGGATAGGGCATCGGTTCAAATACCGCGTACACCACGCTGAAGAGCGCGGTGGTGGCTCCCACACCGAGCGCCAAAGTTAGAACCGCTACCGCCGCAAACCCCGGATGCTTTAGCAGGTTTCTCACGCCGTAACCCAGGTCGCGAAAAATGTTCATGGCTGTACCTCGATAATTCCTGTAGGTTCTATAACCGCTTCACTCGTATCTAAGCGCTTCGAGCGGATCCACTTTCGTCGCACGTCGTGCGGGGATATAACAAGCTAACAGGGCAACGCCGAACAGTGCAGCAACGACGAGCACGAATGTTGTTGGATCTGTTGTTTGAACCTCAAAGAGTATCGTCTTCAACAGGCGCATTAACGCGAGGGCTGCGACGACGCCTAGACCGATGCCGATTAAGGCAAGCGCCAACCCTTGTTTCAACACGAGCCTCAGGATGTCGGAAGTTTGGGCACCCAGCGCCATTCGCACACCTATGTGATGACTTTGTTGACTGACGGAATACGAGACGACGCCGTAAATTCCGATCGCAGCAAGCAACAGTGCTACTGCTGCAAAAATCGTGATCAGCAAACCTGGAAAACGTCGCATGAACGCCGCCGGGGACGTGCTGATGATCTCTTCCATAGTGCGGACACCAAAGATTGCCGCATTGGGTTCCAGCGCACGCGTTTGCTCACGGACAGGACCTGCGATGCTGGCCGCGTCGGTGTTGGACTTGACTACAATTGTTGTAAATGGTCCGCCGCTTTGTCGGAACGGGTAATACAAGACCGGTCTGATTTCTTCATCGAGACCGGAGATCTTCACATCCCCAACTACACCCACAATCAGATCGCCAGCTGACTCGATGTTTGTATATTTGATCCGGCGTCCAATTGGATCGCGGCCTGCAAAAACGCGATCTGCAATCGTCTTGCCGATAATGACGACACCGGGTGTATCAGGGGTGTCACGTGAGTCGAAATAACGGCCCGCGAGCAGTGGGATCCCGAGTGTCTTAAAATAACTTTCATCCGGCACCCTCATATTCGCCTCGGTCGCCGATGTTGCATCAGGAACTGGATCGCCTTCGACGTAGAAGCGGGTTGTATTGCCACCTTGTAATGGCAAGATATCGATCGTGCCGACACTCGCGACGCCTGGAAGCGCTTGAATACGCTCCTTTAGCTGGTCGTAGAAATTATTCAAGGGTTGCGAGTCGTTATACTGCGCCGGCGGCAGAACGACGGTCATCGTTAGAACGTTCGACGGATCGAAGCCACCGTTCGTTTGCAGCAGGCGAAGCAGACTCTTCATCATCAATCCCGCTCCCACGAGCAGCACAACCGCTAACGCGATCTCCGATGCTACAAACACACTTCGGAGGTTCTGACGTGCTCCTCCCGCCATCGTTCGACCGCCTTCCTTTAACGTTTCATTAAGATCTAAACGTGATGACTGGAGTGCTGGGGCCGAACCAAACAGGATTCCCGTTAAAGCCGATAACAGAAAAGAGAACGCGAGAATGCGAGTGTCGAGCTGCAGCGATTTCAGGAAGGGTAGTGAATTGAGTTGCTGATCAGGTAACACACCGATAAGGGCATGCAACCCCCAGTAGGCGACGAATAAACCCAAGAGGCCGCCAACGAAAGACAATAGGATCGACTCCGTCAAGAGTTGCCTTATCACGCGCCAGCGGCTAGCGCCGAGGGCAGAGCGGATTGCGACCTCTTTGTGGCGTGACAATGAGCGTGTGAGAAGCAAACTCGCGACATTTGCACAAGCGATTAGAAGAACGAAGCCAACCGCCGCTAGCAATACGTACAGGATGGGTTTGATATCTCCGGTGATCTGCTCTTGCAACGGGACGAGCCTCATGCTTGTGCCCGCATGAGATTGGCTGTGCTCCTGTTCAATCCGCTTTGCGATGGCACTCAATTCACTGTTTGCTTGATCAATCGTAACGCCTGGATTCAATCGGCCGATTACATTCGTTCCGTGCATGAATCGATATGTGAGTTGTCCCTGGCTAGGCTGATAAGGCAACCAGAGGTCATTATTTCTGAGGGCGAATTGAAAGGTCGCAGGCAGCACCCCGATCACCGTATAGTTCCGATCGTTAATTGTTAACGACTGTCCAACAATGTGAGGGTCGCTACCAAACTTGCTCTGCCACATGCCATACGTGAGTACGGCGACCCCCTCAGCACCAGGTTTGTCTTCGCCAGCCTGAAACGTCCGGCCAATTACTGGTTCAACACCGAGCACTGAAAAGAAATTCGCTGAAGCCACGGGCGCAGAAATGAGTTCAGACTCGCCGCGGCCCGTCATGATCGCCCCACCGCCTGTGTAGGCAGCGAGTTCGAGAGCGTGATTTTGCTGATAATCCTGGTAATCGGGGTAGGAGAACTCTCGCTGAGGAAATTCGTGCCGGGCCGTTCGTTCCCAAACGTGATAGAGCTGCTCAGGTGATTTATAAGGAAGTGCGCGCAGTAGCGCAGCATCAACCACAGTGAAGATTGCTGTGCTCGCTCCAATTCCCAGCGCGAGCGTGGCAATTGCGGTAAAGGTGAAGCCGGGCTTCTTCACCATCGTGCGAATGGCGTAACGGAGATCCTGGAATAATCGATTCATTGTCTTAGCCTTTGTGCTCTGTGGTCCAATCATTAGTCATATGTCATTTGCCATTTTTCATTTGTCATTTTGGGTTTCGGACTACGCTGCTGCGAAATGACAAATGAGAAATCTCAAATGACATATGACAAATGATTGGACCTACTTTCATTCTGACCTGTCCTCATTCGTATCTGAGCGCCTCGAGCGGATCCACGTTCGTTGCCCGTCGTGCCGGAACTAAACCGATTTTTCAACAAGACAGCTCAATCATTAGCCAAGCAAAAATCCGAAATCCGAATTTCGAAATCCGAAATTCTTCATTCGTACCTCAGTGCCACCAACGGATCGACTTTCGTTGCTCTGCGTGCCGGCACGTAGCACGCAATCAGCGCAACTAACGACAGCAACAAAGTGATA
>DATJKB010000554.1:0-3005 GCA_035491875.1 Pyrinomonadaceae bacterium
GATGATCACAGCGTCAGCAGGGAACGCTTTCATCTCGAGCGTTTGGAGGTCCATCGCGATCAATCCGCGACAGACCTGGTGATCGTCGAGCACGAGCGACATCATTTCCCAGTGCTCGAATTTTCTTACCTTGCCCGAGACTTCGTAACGGCGCACTTGCTCATCGAGAGCGTAAAGCAGTTGCTGTCCGGTCGATGCTCCTGCGAAGGCCGTGCGATGGTGTTTGGTACCGCCGAAGCGACGGAAGTCGAGGAGTCCTTCGCTCGTTCTGGAGAAGGGAACGCCCATGCGATCGAACAGGTAGATGATCGCCGGCGCCATTTCGCACATCGCTTTGGCTGGCGGTTGGTTGGCGAGAAAGTCGCCGCCGTAAACAGTGTCGTCAAAATGTTCCCAGGTGGAATCTCCTTCGCCCTTCGTGTTGACTGCGCCGTTAATGCCTCCCTGAGCGCAGACCGAATGAGACCGTTTGACCGGTACCACTGAGAACAGATCAACTGCGTGGCCACCCTCGGCAATCTTCATCGCCGCTGCTAGTCCAGCGAGGCCGCCGCCGACGATTGCGATCTTCAAATCATTCGTTGCCATTGATTAAAGAATGCCTCCGAGTAGACCACCGGGACGAACAAACGCTACAGCTGCATTGACTCCGACCAGCAGCAGCACAACACCGAACGCGATACAGGCGTAACCCGTCAAGCGTTGCGCACGTTCGCCGATAGTGATTCCCCAATCAACCAGGAACAACCAGATACCATTTGCGAAGTGCCATACTGTCGAAATAATTCCAACCATGTAAATGAGAAAGATCGGAACCATTCGAAACTCTCCAGCGACGATGTCGAATGCTAATTCTGGCTTATGCGCAACCGAGATATTGTTGAGGTTAGGTATCATCCCAAAGCGGAAATTCAGAACATGGAAGGTTATAAAGAAGAACAGGATTATTCCAGTGATTCTTTGAATCAAATAGAACCAGTTGCGCGGATATGGATACGCGAGATTGTTTGGTCGTGCTTCCCAGGTGATTACCAAACCATAGACGGCGTGGTAGATGAGCGGTATAAAGATGCCGCCAATCTCGACGAGAAGAATGTAGGGAATCGACTGGAGATCTTTGACGGCGTCATTAAAAGCCGCCGCTCCGGCTAGAGCTTTGGAATTGGTATAAAAATGTTCTAGAAGAAAAAGACCGAGTGGGACAATTCCGGAAAGCTGATGCAGCTTGCGCAAGACAAACGTCCTGCTCAAACGTATAGCCAAGTAAGCCCTCCTTTGCCGCCGGCCTCGAACTTGGTGGTTATTGAGATCAGTTCAGGCAGGTTATGAACGAGTTTGTACAAGCAGATCGAATTATAGGAAGAAGTTGAAGAAAAGCAAAACCAGCTTTGATTATTCATTATGTCGCTAATCGAACATAACCTGGCCACGCTGGCACGAATGATCCGCTCGAGAGAGGTGTCGCCGGTAGAAGTTGTCGAAGCTCACTTGCGGCAGATTGAAAGGTTAAACCCGCGACTGAACGCAATCGTCACATTAGCTCCTGATCTTTTGGCCCAGGCGCGGGTGGCGGAACAGATGCTGACTGGCCGGCCTTTACACGGAGTGCCGGTTACTGTGAAAGACACGATTGAGACAGCGGGTCTGCGATCAACGAGTGGCTCGCGGCTGCGCGCTGAATATGTGCCGACTCGAGACGCGCCGGCGGTCGCCCGTCTTCGGAATGCCGGCGCAATCATCCTCGGTAAAACCAATGTGGCTGAAATGGCCATGGACTACACCGGCGACAATCCGGTGTTTGGGCGCACAAACAATCCACACGATCTTACAAAAACTCCTGGCGGTTCGAGCGCGGGTGAAGCAGTTGCGATTGCGACATGCATGTCTCCCGGCGGACTTGGTAGTGATCTGGCAGGTTCGATTCGCATACCAGCACACTTCTGTGGAATCACTGGATTTAAACCAGCGACTGGATATGTTCCGCGTGGCGGTCAGTTTCCTCCAAGCACTGGACCGTATTCACTTGGAGCAGTGAGTGGCCCAATCGCGCGTTCAGTGAACGATCTGGATTTGCTCTTTAGCGTGTTGACTCAACAACAGGCTGGTGCCGCTGTTGATCTAAAGGGAGTTGATGTTGCCTGGTACACTGACGATGGTGTTGCCCGAGTAACTGAAGAGACGAAGCAAGCGGTACGCGCAGCAGTGCAAGCTCTTAGTGATTCGGGATTGAGAGCTGTTGAGAAGCGACCGCCGCACGTTGAGCGTGGTTACGAACTCTGGTTGCAACTGTTTTCGCGAGCGTCCGTCGTTCAGTTGCGCGCGGTATATCAGGATCACGAACATGAGGCGGGCTCCTTTGTTAGTTGGAGGCTGAAGACTGCTGACACAACACCGGCACCTACACTCGATCAGTACATCGCTGCGTGGATGGAGCGCGATCGTTTACGTGATGAAGTGCTCGACTGGTTGTCGGCAACTCCCTTGATAGTTGCGCCGGTGGGAGCGACTCCCGCTTACGATCACGACACACTTAAGGTCCGCATCGGCGACAGCACATTTGGAAACTTCAAGGCTTTCAGTTACTCACAAACTTTCAATGTCTTCGATTTGCCGGTTGTGACGGTGCCGGCCGGCTCAACGGCTGAAGGATTGCCGATCGGCGTTCAGATAATCGCTAAGCCATCTGATGAAAAGCGGCTGATTTCTGCCGCCCGCTTAGTCGAGGAAGCACTCGGTGGTTGGAAGCGGCCCAAGATGATTTAGTAAGTGTGTGAGCAGCTCGGAGTTTGGTCGACGGGTGGCCACGGAGGGCGGCCCCTACAAATTACGACACTAAGTAATCTTGTACTTCCTGTACTCCCGTCCGGTTTTTCGATATAGTGCGACCAAGAGGTCCCTAACCACCCACTTTGTTCAGGAGTAGATCATGGAGCCCATAATGACAGTTCTGGCATTCCTGTTCTTCGGGTTTATCGCCATCGTATTGCTCGTCATCGCGGTCAAAA
>DATJKB010000555.1:0-7528 GCA_035491875.1 Pyrinomonadaceae bacterium
CTTGAAGCGAGCACGCGCGTCAAACTCAAAGCCATTAAACCTTGCATCATCAAAGTTCACCCGAACCAACACTGGACTCGTCGGCGCAGCCTGAACGAAAACAAGTCCATTCGAGTTTTGCGCAATGATCCGTTCTGAACCCAGGAACGTTCCCGTCTGTCCTGGAGGTAGAACCAGTGCTTGATCGAAATAGACCTCACTGAGTTTGTTCGTAAAGCCGGTGAACTCTGCTTCAAAACGTGAATGCCTAAAGCGCAAGCTCACATCGAAGCTGTCGCCGTATTCCGGCCCCAGACGAGTGACGGGAATTCCCGTTGAGACTGCAAATCCGTCAGCCGTAGTGCCGATGAAACCACCGCGCTCGATTGCGGTAAGTGTGTCGACTTCGAAGCCAGCCCCCACAAGACCAAGAAGACTGAGATCGGTCGTGTTCGGTGCGCGAAAACCGCGCGTGTACTTCGCCGCGAGATCAAAGCCGCGGCCCAGCGTGACAACGCCTCCGATGCGCCCTGAGAGAGCGCCGAAGCGTGCGCTATCGTCAGGAAACAGCGGACGACCATTTGGACCAAGCTGCGCATTTGCGGCCCGCGATTCATACGACGCGACGCTGTAACGGAGTGCGCCGCTGATTCTTAATCGATCGGGAATGGCCGTGTAGATGTTCTGAACATAGAAGCCATACGACAGATAACGAGCGCCGTCTGGAACTCTCGGTCGAGAGTTGCTGAACGTGCGCGTGACCGGGTCATACGAAAACGCCGGCGCAGCTATCTTGTCTCTGTAAACATCGGCGCCAATCAAGAACGAATCGTTGTCGCCGAACTGCTCGTCGAGATAGAAGTTGAATCCAAGAACATTCGTTCGCTCACGTTGGTTGGTGATCGCTCCTACAGGATTGCCGTTGCCACCCTGGTTTATTCGCTCTTCCCGCTGTCCGTTGTAAGAGAAGGTGAACGAGGCGTTGTCAAAAAAGCCGAGATTCTGCCGGAAAAGACGAGCATAGAACGTGTCAGTCATTAAGTTGCGCAGGTCAGCAATATTATTGCCGTCGCCGCCCAACAACTGGTCGTAGCGCTTCCCGTTGTCCTGTTGATTCCGCGCGTAACTAAACAGCAGTTGCGTGTTTTCATCGAGATTGAAGTTACTGCGCACCAGTCCCCCGTACTGCGTGAAGCCCGTGTCAGGCAAACGCGTGCCAAAGAAATCGGACGGCAACCCGAGGAAACGAGTAATCGCTGCGTGCGAGTCCAAACCGTCTGCTGGCCGAAGTGTGCTGATTCGTCTGGCATTGACGTTCATCAGAAGTCCGTATCTCTTTGTGCCATATGTCAGCAGTGTGTTACCACCAAAGCCGTTCGTAGGCGACGAATAGAAAACGCTCGCATTGCCGTGGACTTCGCTATCAGTGTTTCCGTAGCGAGGAGAGTGGGAAATGAAATTCACAACGCCGCCGTGCACGTCTGAGCCGTATTGAGAGCTGTTTGGACCACGCAGAATCTCGACGGTCTCGAGAGTCGAAGGCTCGATCAAACTGAAGAAGGTTCCGACGCCACCGCGCTGAGCACTCGTTGTGTAACGAACACCGTCGACATAAACCGCAACGTTTCGTCCGGTTAGCCCTCGCACAAACACCGCACTCAAAGAAGGGCTTGTCCGTTGTAGATTGACTCCGGTCTCCTCGTCGGCGACCTGGGCCACCACTTCCGTCGCGCGTTCAAGAATCTTTTTCTCGTTGATTATGTTGACCTGCGTTTCACTCTGACGCACATCAATAACCTGACCAGCCTCGGCCGTGATCGTCACGCGCTCCGCAAGCGGGTTAACTTCCAGGACGACAGCGACATCATTAAGCCCGGTTGATGGCACAGACAGCGCTGACCGGTACGACGAGAAGCCGGTTCTGATCACCCTGAGTTCGTAATTCGCCGGAGGCACATTGGAAAGACTGAAATTGCCATTCGCATCCGTTACAGTGCTCGCGACGACGGCCTCCGTGTGTAGCAACGAAACCTCAACACCAGCGACGGCAGCGCCATTCCTATCTCGAATGGTCCCATTGACCTTGGTCCCATCCTCCTGGGCCTGGCCCATCAGGGGAGTCAGCAACAACAGAACACAACGCAGAAGGACGCTTCTGGATTTACCAATTAACATGTGTGCTCGCCCTCTAAAATAGTCTTCGCCCTGGCCGGTAACGAAAGCAATTCAAGTTTAAGAGACTTGAGAAATCCTTGAGTGATCTCTACCTTAAAATTCGGGCAGAGGTTAAGCGACGAACTCTAACGTTGCGGCCCATCTACTACCAGCCGTCGTACTTCGGCGGTTCCATATTTTGTGCTGAATTTGTTGGGAAAATTGTTAGGTCAGCGCAGCTACGAAGTGCTCGATAAGATTGTGCACGGAGGCAAGCAGTTGTGGTCTGCTTTCAATGCTGATGCTGATGACGACGATAAGTGCCAGAGAAAGCCAAAGGCCAAATCTCACGACCGGCGCGTTGCTGAATCGAGACCTCGAATCGTGTGCGGCCAGTTCGAGCAATCGGTGAACGCGGTTCTTTACTCCTAGCGGTTCCTCGTCGCCAGTCAGAAATGTCGAGACTGAGGTTGGCAAAACTTGATGAGACGATTGTGGGATCAACCGCGCAATTCGCACCAGTGCGGCTGCGAGATTCACTGCGACATTCGCACTCTCGCGGGCGGCGTATTCATCGGCGGCAGACTCCGACGCTTCCGACCACGCACGATCGAGCGAACGTCCGCATGGAATAATGAGCAACGCTGAACGACTTGCACGCAGCAACGATCGCTTGAAGTTATCGAGTGCTGCGAGGTGACCGCATTCGTGTGCGATCGCCGCCGCGAGTCCCTCTTCGCTTAATGTGCGAAGGACGTGGTCAGCAATAAACAGCTTGGGCCGGAAGCTGCCGACGACCGCGATAACCGGAAATGAGTGATGCAGCCGGAACGTTGGTATTGAAACTTGCTCGACTTCTACTCTTGTTGAGTTGGCCAACCACTCTCGCAGCAGCGAACGCGTTGCAAGCCAGGATCGAACACCACGCCAGACAGCGAGCGCCACACCCATGCCAGACGCGATCGCCAGGACGGCGAGCTTGACGGTTACTCGTTCTTTTGTGGCGTGAGGTTCGTGAGTCAAGTACGAAGGAATCAGAAACGCACCAAGAGCAACAATCGCGATCGCTGGTGGTCCAATACGTAAAGCAAAAAGAATCTCAGCTCGCGTCCGCGCAGTACATCGCTTAAGGGGCCGTCTGAATAATCGACCAAGACCAGCCGCAGCCAGCGTAGCAAGCGCATTCATTGTTAGGAGAGCTGCGAAAGCGATGTTGATGCCGAGTAGTTCGTACATTTCGGAGGCTAGGCTTTCCTTCCGAGTTCGCGTTTCTTCTCTTGCACAAGCCGATCGAGCTCATCAAGGAATTCCAGATCTCGTTCGCTCACAGTGTCGACGATGCAAGCGAGCACTGGCTCGATACCATCTGCGCCTTGCCCGAGTAGTCCATCAATCACATCGGCCTTGATTCCCTGGTCGAAATCCTCACGTGCCATGGCGGCCGTGTACAGGAAGGCGCGGCCATCTTTGCGACGGTTCAGTAGATTCTTCTTGAATAATCTGTCGAGCGTTGTCATCAACGTGGTGTACGCGATGCGTTCATCGAACGCACGATGGACGTCGCGTACACTAACTTCGCCGCCAAAGCGCCAGACTTCGTCCAGCACCTGTTGCTCGAGTTTACCCAGAGCGAAACAAGCAATCTCCCGCGGGCGTCGGAATCCACGAAGTAAGAACCGGGATGTCTTCATGTAGAGCGCATTGTCAAACAAGTTTAGGGAAATCGTCAATGATTAGCTGAATCTGAAGATTGTTCGGCCGGTTGAACTCTCTGCGCTCATCAGGACTTCCCATTTGGGTAGTGTCCTAATTTGTGATTCCAACACTCAACTCTCTGCGCGTCCTCTGCGTAGCAAGTTCGCAAGTTCTTGTTTTTGTAAGAACGTTTCCCGCAAAGGCGCAAAGGAGCAAAGACGCCAACCATACAATCGAGGCTATTCTCTTTGCCTCTTTGCTCCTTTGCGCCTTTGCGGGAAATGTTTGGTTGCGGCTGTGCTGCTCTGTGGTCTCGGCGTCTCCGCGGTGCCTTTGCGGTTCGAACTGCTCAACAAGCCAGGGAACTGCGGTAGCTTCATTTACTGATTTGGTGGTTAGTGTCGGAACTCAAATCACACCGCCGAGACGGAGAGCACGCCGAGGACCCTCAGAGAGTTGACTAGTTGCGAGAAACTTCAAATAAGGACACTACTCACCATCTGTGGCCGTTTCGCGTTCCGACCCTGTTCACGGTATCATGCGAGGTTTTGGGACTCCGTCAGATTCACATCTGTGGACGCCAGGCCCAGCAATCGATGCCAGAAGAAGCCATTCAAGTCAAAGGGGCACGGGTAAATAACCTCAAGAATATCTCGTTCTCCGTCCCCATCAACCAGATGACAGTGGTCACCGGAGTGAGCGGCTCGGGCAAGTCGTCCCTGGCGTTTGACACCATCTATGCTGAAGGTCAACGACGGTACGTCGAGTCGCTGTCTGCGTATGCTCGTCAGTTTCTCGAACGAATGGACAAACCCGACGTCGATGAAGTTCGCGGCATCGCTCCAGCCATTGCGATTCGTCAGAAGAACTCCACGCGAAACCCACGGTCCACGGTAGGAACGCAGACCGAAATCTACGACTATCTACGGCTTCTGTTCGCGCGCGTGGGTCGCACTTTCTGTCGCGTTTGCGGCCGAGAAGTTTATCGAGACTCACCGGAATCGATTGCGAGTGAAGTTTTAGCCGAACTGGCTGAAGGCACGCGTTTTTATGTGCTCTTCCCTGCTTCCTCCGGTCAAATTACGCAAAATGGCGATGAAGCGCCGCAAAAACGTACCAAGAAGAAAAGTGGTGCAACGTCACAATCCCGCCAAAGCATAAACGCGCACCTGATGAGCTTGATGCAGCGAGGATTCACACGTCTTTTCTATCAAGGAAAGACGATTGAGCTGAATTCTCCGGACGATTACACGCGCGATGATTTTGAAAAGGTTTACGTGCTTGTCGATCGACTTAACGCACGACCCGACGTGCGCCAAAGGTTGGTCGATTCACTGGAGATCTGTTTTCAGGAAGGACACGGTAGCGCGCTAATCGAATCCGCGGAGGAGAAACCAAAACGACTGCGTTTCTCAGAAAGATTTGAATGCAAGAATGACGGTACGGTTTACGCCACACCGGAACCGCGGCTCTTTAGTTTCAATAATCCTTACGGCGCCTGTCCGACTTGTCAGGGATTCGGCAACACAATTGGCCTCGATCTCGATTTAGTGATTCCCAATCCAGGCTTGTCATTAAAAGAAGGCGCGATCGAGCCGTGGACCAAGCCACAGCATGAATGGGCCATGACCGAACTCAAGCAGTTCTGTCGTTCGGAAAAGATTCCGATGAATGTGCCGTTCGTCCAACTCTCACGCGCAGATCAACAGGCAGTTATCGAGGGACGTGGCGAATGGAGTGGCGTGCGCGGTTTCTTCGAATGGATGGAAACGAAGAAGTACAAACTGCACGTTCGAGTGTTTCTTTCAAAGTACCGCGGCTACACATTGTGTCCGGACTGCGGTGGTGGCCGCCTCCGTCAGGAAGCACGAGACGTTAAAGTCGGTGGTCGAACACTCCACGACATTTGTGCCCTGTCGATTAAAGACGCCGCTGCGTTTTTCGATTCGCTTCAGCTTTCTCCGGAACAAACTGCTGTCGCTGACAGGATTCTCTTTGAGGTCCGTCGCCGGCTGAGATTTCTCGTCGAAGTTGGTCTTGATTATCTGACTCTTGATCGCCTTGCCTCAACACTTTCGGGCGGCGAGGCGCAACGTATTCAACTGGCGACCAACCTGGGCTCTTCTCTTGTCGGCGCACTGTATGTTTTGGACGAACCATCGATCGGCCTTCATCCGCGCGACAATGAACGTTTGATTCATCTGCTTCAGAACCTGCGCGACATCGGCAACACCGTGCTCGTTGTTGAGCATGATGCTGACATGATGCGATCCGCTGATCACATTCTCGACATTGGACCGGCAGCAGGCGAACTCGGAGGCCGGGTCATCTACGAAGGCGATTTTTCCGGACTGCTGAAGGACGAAGGATCGCTGACCGCGCGCTATCTTCGCGGCGATGCCGAAATAAAAGAGCCAAAACAGCGAAGAAGCGTGCAGAAACGTAAACTGACGATTCAGGGTGCATCTGAACATAATTTGAAATCAATCGACGTCGAGATACCTCTCGACATGGCGGTCTGCGTTACTGGCGTCAGCGGCTCAGGCAAATCGACATTGATCCACGACTGCATCTACGCCGGTATCAAGAAGCAAAGAGGTGAATGGCAGGGACACGTTGGGGCTTTTCAGAAATTGGAAGGCGCGCAATTTATCGATGACGTGATCCTTGTCGATCAATCACCCATCGGCCGCACCCCGCGATCAAATCCAGTCACATACATCAAGGTCTATGACGCAATTCGGGAAGTGTTTGCGGGCACGCGTGAGGCGCAGGCACGTGGACTCGATCCGTCGCACTTCTCTTTCAATTTGCCGGGCGGCAGATGTGAAGTCTGCCAGGGCGATGGAACAGTGACTGTTGAGATGCAGTTTTTGGCTGACGTCGAACTAGTTTGTGAGGAGTGTAAGGGCACAAGATTCAAGCAACAGATTCTCGATGTGCGTTATCGCGGTAAGAACGTGCACGAAGTGCTGAGCATGACGATTCGTGAAGCGATCGGGTTCTTCCGTGAGGTACCCAAGATCACAAATCGTCTGCGAATGCTGGATGACGTAGGTCTTGGTTATCTGCGTCTCGGTCAATCAGCTACGACGCTATCGGGTGGAGAAGCTCAGCGGATCAAATTGGCCGCGCACTTGTTGAAACGCACTGGTGCAAAGACGCTGTACATTTTCGATGAGCCGACCACCGGTTTGCATTTCGACGATATCAATAAGTTGCTGGCGGCGTTTCGCGCATTGATCGAAGCAGGCGGTTCATTGCTGATCATCGAACACAATCTTGATGTGATTAAGACCGCGGACCATATTATCGACCTTGGCGCAGAGGGTGGTGACGCCGGTGGTTACGTTGTGGGAACAGGAACACCTGAAGAGATAATGAAGCTAAAGGGTTCCTACACCGGGAAATTCCTTCGAGAGTATCTGGCAAAGTCGAATGGCCGCATGCCGCGAAACGGGAACGCCAAGTAATTCTTACAGGGTGTTTACCATGTCTCCGAACGGGTGTTCACCATGTCTCCGGTCCATACAAAAGGGTGGCTTGCCCCCGCTCAAAGATCCCAACACTCAAGCTTGCGCGAAAGATTCAACGTACATAATCATCAGTCCTCAATTTCACTGAACAAACTCAAGCCCAGATAAATGCAGGTTGGGAAGGGTGGCTTGCCCCCGCTCAATGTCCCTTCCATTCAACGTTG
>DATJKB010000556.1:0-12036 GCA_035491875.1 Pyrinomonadaceae bacterium
AAGGCACTGTCGTTGTGATACCAGTAAACATCACCGTGGAGATCGTTTGTTCCTGATTTTGTCTGCACGAGCACAACTGCTCCGTAACCGCGTCCGAATTCCGAGGTAAAGTTGTTGGTGATTACCTGGAACTCTTTAATCGTAGAGAGCGACGCGCCTTGCCGGTTTTGATTCTCCGAGGAGTCGTCGTTGTTTACGCCGTTGATCTGGAACGTGGCTCCGCGAGTGCCGGTACCGTTGAAGTTAATTGAAGATCCGGATGAAGCGGTTGGATTGTTCTGTCCTGATGTTGGATTCTCCTGAAAGCCCGTGAAGGTTTCTGCAAGTGTCAGAAAACTTCCCTGATTCAAGGTTGGCTTTTCAAGAATCTCACGAGAATTGAGTGAACCCTTGATTTCGGCATTGCTCGTGTTGATAGGCGCGGCATCTGCCGTCACCACGACGGCCTCAGTAACGCCAGTCGGATTCAGGGTAATGTTGATGTCGCGCGTCTGGTTCAGGGCAATCTCAATATTCTCCTGCGTAACCGTGGTGAAGTTAGAGGCAGCGGCACTCACGTTGTAGCGACCCAATGGGAGAAATGTCGCGACGTAATATCCGTCTGCGTTTGTTTTGACGCTGCGCGACTGCCCCGTCTCCACGTTCCGCACTGTAATGTCAGCGCCCGCGATAACGGCTCCCTTCGAATCAGTGACTACGCCCTGAACAGTACCAGTCACCGTTTGCGCATTGACCGATACGTTGAAGCATGCGAAGAGTCCAAAACAAGTCAGTAATACGATCCAGTGCGAGAGATTTTGAGTTCGAGACAACATAACTTTCTCCTTTATGCTGAGGGCCCTCGAGTGAAATAGAGATAATGGCTATTCTGTAAAATGTTTTCGTCGTAACTAGGTGGTCCGGCGTAACGCGACTCCGGGACGAGCGTTTGTCATCTTGTCATCGGCCATCACCAACTGGCCGTTGACGAATACAAAAGTAATACCCGCTGGAAACTGATGTGGTTTATCAAAGGTGGCCCGATCGATGATCGTGTTTTCGTCAAAGATGACAAGGTCGGCCGCAAATCCCTCGCGGATCAATCCACGATCGCGAAAGCCAAAAGTTTGGGCCGGCAACGAAGTCATTTTTCTAATCGCGTCTTCCAAACTGATTAACTTCAACTCACGCACGTAATGTCCGAGCACGCGAGCGTTATTTCCGTAACCACGCGGATGCGGGACGCTTTCGTCGATCTGCCGGGCACCACTATCGGAAGCGATCATCGTGAAAGGCTCTTCCATGATTCGCTGCACATCCGGCTCGTCCATGCTGTGATAGACCATTGAAGCGCCACCCGCTTCGTACATTGAAAGAATCTGATCGATCTGATCTTTGATACCTTGTTTGCCCTTGACCTGTTTCGTGACTTCGGCAATCGACTTGCCGTTGAACGAACGGTCGGGACGATAAGAAGCGACAACTGCATAGGAGTAGTCTTTGAAGCCGCTCTTCTTCAGAGTCTCCTGCATCTCTTTTACGACACGTTCCCGTGTCGCTTGATCCGCGAGGCGCTTCTTTGCTTCTTCCAATCCACCCGCGGGCAACCAACCAGGTAAGCGCGATTCGAGTGACGTTGAGCTTGCCGTGTACGCATACTGATCGACAGTTACCATCAAGCCTCGTTTGCGAGCATCGCGAACGAGACCCAACGTCAGTGGCGTTTGCCCCCAGAATTTTTTGTTACTGATCTTGAAATGAGAGATCTCAACGGGAAGGCCGGCTTGTTCACCGATTTGAATGCTCTCGCGAATCGCGTCTGCAACTTTGTCGCCTTCGTTTCGCATGTGCGTCGCGTAGAGACCACCGTAACGAGCAACGACGCGAGCCAAAGCAACGATCTCTTCGGTCTTAGCATACCTTCCAGGAACATAGATTAGGCCAGTCGATAGCCCAACCGCGCCGTCCTTCATTCCTTGCTCAACGACGGCTTCCATCTTTTGTGTTTCTTCCGGCAACGGAGGCCGATCATCAAGACCGACCACTGCACGTCTTACCGAACCATGACCGATGAGAGTCGCGATGTTTACCGAAAGAGGTGTTTGTTTGATTCTGTCGAGAAACTCGCCAACGTTCGTCGCAGAGCCGCCACAGTTTCCTGTCACGAGCGAAGTCACGCCCATGCGCACGAAGTTTTCGGCGGTTGGTACGTTGTAGATGGATTCGACGTGGGTGTGCACGTCGATAAAGCCGGGTGCAAGAATCTGTCCCTTCGCATCAATCGTTTGTGCAGCTTCGGAGGTAGCAACACGACCGATGCGAGCAATGTGACCATCCTTGATAGCGACGTCAGCGCGAAACCATGGATTGCCGCTGCCGTCGACGATGCGCGCGTTTGTGATTACCAGATCGTATTTTTGAAGGGTTGCTGTGTCATTCGATCGAGCCGTACGAACAATTCCGGTTCCCGACGCGATCAAATAGACGAGTAGAACAAGTCGACAGCAACCCTTCATAGGTTTGGTTTTAGTTAGAAGCTAAGTTTGCCCGATAGCTGAATCCTTCTCGCATTATTAGTAACGCTGTCGTTAATGCGACCGAAGATCGTGCTTGTGATTACAGCAGTCGGGTTATCGAACGACGGATTGTTGAGCACATTGCGCGCATCAACCCTGAGATCGAAGTTCCAGCGTTCAGAGAATTTGATCCTCTTCAGCAGCGATGCATCCCATTGGAAGTAGTGTGGCGCAAGGAAGAAATTGCGACCTGTATTGCCAATGGAACCAGGAGCAGGACCAGCAATCGGAAACTTCGCTCTCGACTCAGCATCGAACCAGAAGTTTCTGCCGCTCTCTAAAACCAAGTCCCCTTCGTTCCTGCTACATCCGTTACAGTCAGCCGTTGACTGGACAACGCTGCTCAGTGTGTTGATGCCGGAGTAAACCGTAAATGGCCTGCCGGAGGTGCGAAGGACAGTTCCCGAAAATTGCCAGCCTCCGATGATGTGGTTGACGATGCCGGACGCATTGCTGGCAAAACGTTCACCTCTACCAAAGGGCAATTCGTAGGTATAAGTTCCCTGGAACACATGTCGTCGATCGAAATCGGACCATGCGTAGTTCAAGTTGCGGTCACGCAAATCAAACGGGGTGCTGGAAGCTGATTGGACGGAACCAGTAGACACTGTGCTCAGGGATGGATCCCATGACCGATTGTCTTTGGATTCCGACAACGTGTAAGCGAATTGAAAACCAAGACCGGCGGTTATACGACGGCGGAAAATGAACTGCAAGCCGTGGTAATTCGAATAGTCATTGCTGTCGAACACGTTGAATCCACCGGTGAACTGGGGATACGGCTGTAACAGGAACGAGAAACCACTTAGGTCGAGCAACCTACGGTTCAACTGAGCGGTAGTGCAAGCTCCCGCGTCGCGGTCGGCTGTCTGGCACGTTCGCTGCGACACGTTCAACGCGAGTGTTCCGACGCTGCCATTCGACAGTGCAGGTGTATTCAGCAGGCGGAAACGAGTTGTCCCAGCGTTGTTCGCCGCATTACCAGTCATGATCAAGTTGATGTAAGGGCTGTTATAGGTCGAACTCGCCCTGACGCGATTGAAAGCTTCGAGGAAGTTAGCCTCAGGCACACCGGGCACGGTGGCAAAGATGTTCGCCTGATTCACGTTGTACCCGCCAAGCAAATGGACGGCGTGCTTGCCGATGTAATTGACTTCCACAACGTTGTTCCACAGTTCACGCTGCACACTGACGGACCATTCGTGAATCTGTGGGAACCGAAGATCGGGATCGATCGCACTGATTGACCCAGTCCCGAAAGCGGGAGGCTGGCGCAAAGCGTCGGGCGTGCTGGACGGGACCAAGCTGGCGATCACGGGCCCGACGTTGCGGAACAGGCCACCTGCCTGCGCAAACGTCGAATTCGTTACACCAACGTTGTTACCGGGAGTGCTTTGGAAAATCGACGAACCAAACAGGAACGTCGCGATTCGGTCAGAAGCGATACGATAGTTCGCGCGGATAGACGTCTTGCCTGACTTAAACGGATCCCATGCGAAGCCTACTGAAGGAAGCAAGTTGTTCCAGGAGCTCTGGAAAACGTCCCCTTCAACCCACTTCAGTGTGTTCGACGGTGCCGCGCCAATCTTCACCGGTTGATTCGGTACCAACATTGGCCGCCCATCGATTCGCGGAGTTAGCTTACCTTCCCAGCGCAGACCCAGATCCAAAACGAAGTTGGACTTCACCCGCCAGTTGTCTTGGAAATAGAAATCGAGCTCAGGGTAAGTTGCGACGTTAAGCCATCGACTGCCTGCGGGCTCGAACGTGCTTCCGTTCGAAACGAAAGCTTGGGATACAGAATTGAGTTTGCCCAGCTCATCGACGATCGTGTTTTGCAGTCGTGTCAAATCATTTGTATTGATCGAGTTAGTACCGCTAGTGGGAAGATTGAACCCGCCGAACCCCGAGTCGCGGCCGAACGTGACAATTGGCTCGATTGCAGAACCAGCGACACTGGATCGATCGTCGGTGTGGCGGTTGTACCTGAAGTTGATCCCGCCCTTAAACGTATGTGAACCATGGACCATCGTCAGGTTGTCGATGTATTGCAGCGTTCGCACACCACGCGCGTTGTAAGAAAAGTTAGTGTTCGGCGTTGCTACGTTAAGGAACGCAAACGGAAGATTTGGATCGGGGAATGGCGTCGTGAAACTGAAGAAGAACTTGCTGATGCCAAATATAGCCTCATTGGTCACGGTGGGCGACGGAGACCAACGCCAGTTCACCGCAAGATTCTTCGGCGTGCGTATGGTGTCTACGAAATTTGGGGAAGCCGGGAAGATTGGACGACCGGCATTGGCCGAGTCACCAAACGTGTTTTGTGAACCTTGTGCGTAACGAACGTAGACCAAGCTCGTGTCACTGAATCGAAAGTCAAATTTCGAAACGAAGTCATACTGCTTTTCTTTTTGCGGCGACGCAAAGTTGAATCCGGCAGTATTCAGCCCATCACCACTTGTGAAGTTGTTTGGCAATGGAGAATTGTTAATAAACCCTAGTAGCGTTGGATCAACAGTAATGCCAGTCGGATTGGTTGCGATGTTATAAGAACTGATGCAAGGTTGATTGGTTGGCGGACTGCCGACACAAGCCGGCAATACAGGATTGCCAGTGCCATCAACCGATGCAGTGTTGTTAGCGGCTCCCGCTGGCGCGTTGGCTCGGCCAATTACATAGCGAAACAGTCCCTGCCGTGCAGCTTGCGTATATACGGTTCGCGTTACCAACGCCGTATCTGACGCGCGCAACATTTGTAGGTTTACAAAGAACCACGCCCGATCGCGCAGCCAGCCGGCCTTAGTGCCTTCGCCAAATCCGGGGTTGAAAAGTGGACCACCAATGCTGCCGCCATAGATGTGTTGGACAAATTGATCTTTGGGGAGTCCGGCAATAGTCGTGGGATAACTCTTGGCGTCAAAACGCGGGGTTCTGTAGTACTCAAAAAGATTTCCGTGAAAGTCGTTCGTTCCAGATTTTGTAACTAGAGTCACCTGCGCACCGCTACTACGACCAAGCTCTGCCGTGAAGTTACTAGTTACGATCTGAAACTCTTGAACGGAGTCGGGGTTAGGCCGCAGCGGTGTGAAGTTGGATCCACCGGCAGTTGACTCATTGATGTCGATTCCATCGAGCGTGAAGTTAAACGCGCGATCGCGAGACCCGTTGACGTTCACAGCCCCGCCAGTGTTGCCGCCAATAACTACGCCCGGTTGGAAGTTCAATAAGTCGAGAGGATTTCTTCCGCGCGTGCCCACGATCGGCAGGCTCTCCAGCGTTTTTTGGTCGACGGTAGTTCCTAAATTACCGGACGTACTAGTCTGCACCAACTCGACACCCGCCGGAACACTTACCGTCTCCGCGATGCCTCCGGTTTCTAATGTCGCATTTATCGTTGCCGGTTGGTTGACGTTGAGAGGGTTACCTGAGCTCTGAAACTTTTTGAATCCCTCCTTTTCGACTGTCAGCGTGTACGTTCCGACTTGCACCAGATCGAACGTGAAAGTCCCGCTGTCACTCGTTTGAGTCGTAAAGGATGTTGACGTGCCCTCGTTGATCAAGGTAACGAGTGCGCCCGCGACGGCTGCTCCGGCCGCGTCATGAACGGACCCGCTAATTCGCGATGTTGTTCCCTGGCCGAGTGCCAATCCGCAAGCCAGCGTCATCACAACCATACAAAACAGAAGCTTGATAAGTGTTCCAGCTTTCATCAGGAAAACTCCTCTTTAAGATAGGTAGACGAGAGTAACGAACAAAGTTAACAATTCAGACCACCACAGAACCAGTGCGCATTAAGTTACAGATCGCGCTCCCAACTGGAACGGGATCAGTCAACAAAACCTTGGATTATTTCTGAAAAGAAAAGGGCGCGTGATCCGGTGACCTAGATCAGTTTCATTACGGAATCCAGATTATAAGTTGTGTGCTGGGATAATGGTAGCTAAAGATTCTTATTATTTTGATAAGGGCTGCTAATGGAAACAACCCTCCGGTTTTTTAGTCGGAAAAAACTTGACGCGATCACAGTTAAGACTATACTTCGGCCATTCGTCATCATTGTTTCTACTGACGGCCGACGTCAGCACACCTCTTATAACTCGACCTACTAAGCAGCGAGACTCAATCGCTGAGCCTTGCTACTGGAGTTCCACCACCGTTCTTTCTCCAGGAGGATCGCCATGAGAAAACCTAAGCTTTTTGCGGCTTTGTTGATTTTAACGATCGCAACCACGACAGGCTTTGCCCAAACCAGCACTTCTCGAATTCTCGGTCGCGTTGTCGACGAAAAACGCGCGTCGGTTGCTGGGGCAACTGTCACCGTAACCAACGAGGCGACAAACATAACTCAGACGCAAACAACAACGGAGGCGGGAGTCTTTGCCTTTGATTCGTTGCCGGTCGGTAATTACACGGTGACAGTAGAACAGAGTGGCTTCAAGAAGTTCCAGCAAACCCGCAACCACCTGGAAGTAAACACACCGTTATCCATCGATGTCGTAATGGAGGTCGGTCAGGTGAGTGAAGTCGTTATGATTCAAGGCGGAGCTGAGCAACTTCAGACCGCCAATGCGACGCTCGGCAACGTCGTCGACCAAAAAGCGATTGAGACATTACCGTTGAATGGGCGCAACCCGCTGACATTGCTATTGTTGGAACCGGGTGTCGTACAACGATCGTTCGGTGGTATCGGATCTGGTGTACACGTGAATGGTTCGAGAGACCGAGCATACAACGTCACCATCGACGGCATTGAAGCAAATGAATCGAGCGTTCCGAATCCGGTATCGAATCTCTATCGCATCAATCCTGACAACGTTCAGGAGTTCAAAGTCACGACTAACAATGCGACCGCTGAAGAGGGACGTAACAGCGGAGCATCGATCTCGATCGCGACTCGCAGTGGAACCAGCGAATTCCACGGAACAGGATTCATCTTCTTCCGAAACGATGCCTTAAACTCAAATGATTGGTATGCGAATGCCCAGAAGACGCCAAAGCCGGTGATTAGGATGGGTCAGTATGGCTTTGAAGTCGGTGGACCAATCAAAAAAGACAAGACCTTCTTCTTCGGAAGCTGGCAATACAATCGCGTTGACTTCACTCAACCGATCGATCAGACATTTGGCATTCCGATCGTATATACAGCTCAGGCACGTGCGGGAGTTTTCCGTTATTTCGTGCCGGATTCCGCTAATCCGGTGGTTATAGCGGGAACCACCATACTTCGTAATTCACCGTTGCTAGTGGATCCCGGCACTGGCACTTTACGTGTTCCTCTATGCCCGACAGCTACCAGCGTGGGGTGCGTTCGTGTTTATGACACAAGAACACCGGGATCAAGTGGAAATAACACCTTAGCCAAACCACTTGATTCAGCCGTAGCAGGGTTGCTAAACAATTTCCCATTACCAAACAACTTTTCTTCGGGCGATGGACTGAATACCGCTACATTTCTGTGGAATCCACCTACGGCAATCCGCGGGCCCGCGATTAATATTCGTGTCGACCATAATTTCAATGAGAACAACAGTGTCTTTGCTCGTTACCTGTGGTCCGACTACAACACGTTACAAGGCGATCCGCTCAATGGTCGACCCCAAGTCTATCCAGACAATCCGCCCCAGGGTGAGGTCTTTCGCCGCACTTCGAATCTGGCGATTGGCTGGCGTCGGGTGATTTCACCGCGAGTCGTAAATGAACTGACCGCTGGTTATGGACGCTTTGGTTTCCTGTTCACGCAAGGCGAGGCCAATCCAGCGTGGCCTGATGTACCGCCGTATGACTTTACGAGCCTCAGTGAACCATGGCTCAACACACCACGCACGGCACGTTGGGTAACAACCCCACAAGTTTTAGACAACCTAAGCGTCGTGCATGGTGCACATGTCTTTCGTGGCGGCATCAATTTTCGGTTCTATCGGCACGTTGACCAGCGTGGGCAGCCAGGCGGTATCAATGTAACTCCTTCGGTAACGTTCTCTCAGGCTAATCGCAACCCGTTTACGGCGGATGGTTTCAAAAACGCTCTAAACATCAACGCCTCTAACGATGCGGGTACTTTAGGGAATCTAATCAATACTCTCTACGGCTTGCCCGCAAGAATCTCACAAACATTCATCTCAAATTTAGGGGATAACGTATTCCTGCCGTTCAAAACTGGCGACAACGTCACGCTTTATGCGGAGAAACACAACCTCGATCAATACAACCTCTATTTTCAGGACGAGTGGAAAGTTCGTCCGAACCTAACACTAAACTATGGAGCGCGCTGGGAGATCAATCCTCCTGGCAACACATCACCTGACGCGAACGTTTTTGTGGCTAGCACGCCCATAGCCGCCAGCAGTAACGTTACGTTCGTGCCCGCGCAACGTTGGTACGAAGGCGACTTCAAATGGGCGATTGGACCACGCATCGGCTTGGCCTACAGTCCCGACTTCAAATCGGGATTTCTGCATACGCTTTTTGGTGGCAATAACCGCAGCGTGATTCGCCTCGGATATGGCCTTGCCTTCGATACTATTTCTTCGTTTCAGGTTACGGCAGCAGCCGGCAGAATACCTGGCTTGGTCCAAACTTGTACCACGACGTTTCCATTCACCACGATTACAAACGGATGCGTGAATTCACCGGATGTAAACAAAACAGTTGCCGGAGGTTTTCCAACGGAGTTACCCGCGCCTTCCGTGAAGCCTTCCACGTTTTTCACGCCCCCGATTCAAGTGAGAGGTAATGCTCCACCGATTACGGTTTTCGCTCCTAAGATGCAATTGCCAACGGTCCACGAATGGAACCTTGGCATCCAAAGAGAGCTGCCGGGCGGTTTTGTTATGCAGGCCGCTTACATCGGTCGTCGCGGCGAACACCTATTCATGGCGTATGACATTAATCAGATTAAGGTGGAACCGATTCTCAGCTCGTTCCTTATGATGCAGGCTAACAATCGAGCTACTAACTGCCTGCCGAGCGGAGCCACTCGCGATACAACTAAACCCGCCTGCGTTCCCGTGTTTCTGTCAACGCAGATACCAATGCTCGCACCGGGTACGGGTATCAGTGCCTCCTTTGTTGACTCAGCCACGACCCAAGGTGAATTGAACGTCAACAACATCGGGGGCACGGCCAGGAGGGTTGAGGATACGACTTTATTCTTCAAACTTCGGCCAAATCAGCAGTTCGCCATCATCACTTACCTGGACAATAGTGGTGACTCGAATTACCACGCGGCTCAGTTCACACTTCGCCGTCGTTTCAGCAACGGACTTGGATTGAGCATGGCCTACACATGGGGCAAGTCGATCGATAACCAATCGGTCGATCCGGTAGGTGCTTCTTCAGGAGGCGGGTTGTCTACTACGAATTCGCGCACGCCCACTGACATCCGTGATTTCCGACAGGAGCGAGCTCGCTCTGACTTCGATCGCACTCACGTGTTCACCGGCGCAACCGTTTGGGAGGTTCCGCTTGGTCGCGGTAAGAGATTCCTTAATTCGTCGAACGGAGTCGTTAACCAAGTTTTCGGCGGATGGACAATTAACACGATCTTCAACGTGATGAGCGGCGAACCATTCGCCATACGCAGTGGATCCTTTACCGCAAATGGAAGCCATGAAGGGCGTGCGGGAGTTCAGCAGTCGATCAAACCACAGTTACAGGAGTTGCCGGGCCAGACTTTTGCAGGACCAGTTCTGTTTAAACCGGTCACACTAACGACCTGTGGTGTGGATCTCACTCAACCTTTCTGCCTACCAGCACCCGGTCAAGACGGTGCCGGCAGGAACATTTTTACGGCGCCCAGCTACTGGAATGTCGACCTTGGTTTTATCAAGACGTTTCCAATCACCGAGCGTGTCAAGGTGCAGTTTAGAACCGAGATGTTCAACGCACTCAATCATGCTAACTTCGACAACCCTCGCGATGCTTCCGTGGGTTCACCAAGTATTCAATCAAGCGTTTTTGCGCAGGCTTGTTGTGCGGCGGTAGCGCCACCCTCTACGCAGACAATCGTGCAAACAGGAGAAGCGGCTCGCGTGATCCAATTTGCTCTGAAAGTCCAGTTCTAGACCGGGCTCACTAGGCAGCAGCGAGGCATCCACCAAGATGCCTCGCTCTTTCTTGTCTTTCGGCATCAAATGAATACTAAGCAAGCAACGGCAGTCGGTTTCTTTTCAGTGCTAATGCTTCTGAGTGGAAATCGCGATCTAGCTGCCGATAAACTCAAACCTGCCGAGTTAATAGCGAAGCATCTCAATTCGATTGGGACTGAAAAAGCGCGCGAAGCAATCAAGACTCGAATCATTGCTGGAACAGCTCAGGTAGTTTTCCGCACTGCTCCAGTGGGTCAAACGTACGGCCGCGCTGTGTTGGCCTCTGAAGGGCTCAAGAATCTGATCGGAATGAGCTTTTACAGCCCCGTCTATCCACGTGAGCAATTTGGTTTCAACGGCAGCAACTTCATCGCAGCATTCGTAACCCCCGGCGTTCGTTCATCATTAGGCAGCTTTCTGATGAGCCACGATCTCGTATTCAAGGAGGGCTTGATGGGAGGTACGCTTTCAACCTCGTGGCCATTACTGGCTTCTACAGCCAGGGACGCTAAGCTTGAATATGCAGGGTTAAAGAAGATTGGATACCGTTCAGCGCACGAATTGAAGTATCAACCTCCTCGCACCGGGGATCTGCAAATCAGCATCTTCTTCGATGAAGGTACGTTTGAACACGTCAGAACTGAATACCGCCTCGTGATTGCTGCGCCAATGGGTAACAGGAGTTATTCGAACGTTCAGGAACGCGAGAGCCGGTATACGCTCATAGAAGAGTTCTCGCGTTTTAATTTCGAGCAAGAATTAAACCTGCCGCATCTCTATAAGATTCATTTCAGCGCGGATACTCAAAGTGGGACATTCGAAGCTGAGTGGGAACTCAAGCTGACCGAATTCACTTTCAATCAGCGAATCGATCCAAACTCGTTCACAATCGCTAGTGAGTAGGTCATTTCCTCTTCGCCACGCTCGCTACCGCTCTCAGTTCTGTACTGCTAGACTCGCGGATTGAATGATTCGCGCGGTTTTTGGATCCGGTATTCCGAACGAAGACAACTGGGACCTCACGTTGACGTCACCCAGTGACGTGCTGGTTGCGCATATCCCTGCCGACGTACTCGATCTCATCGAAGTTGCAGAAGCGGCTTCCCTGCACGGTTGTCACGTGGCGATGATGCTGACTTACGAAGCGGCGCCCGCCTTTGACAGAGCGCTACAAACTCATTCTGCCAGGAGTTCCGTGCCACTCGCATGGGCAGCGGTCTTTCCGCAAGCGTCGACTGATATCGAAGTTGCGGCTGCTGCTTACGAAACGTCCAACTGGACGGCAGCTATTAGTCGAGACGAATACCAAAGCGCAGTTCAAAGAATCTTGCAGTCGATTGCAGATGGCCACACGTACCAAGTCAATTATTCATTCCCTCTAACAGCCACGTTCA
>DATJKB010000557.1:0-5395 GCA_035491875.1 Pyrinomonadaceae bacterium
TACTTACCTCCTTAATTGTCGGGAATCTGATTGTCGGGAGTCTTGCCTCCTATCAAGCAATAAAGAGGCCGCCGATAAAATGTTTCCTTACAGGAGAGAAATTCGGTTCTGGTGGGCTTAACTTAAAAGAGGTGGCTTTGACAGAATCTGGGTACGTATTGAAATACGACGTACGATCCTACGATCGTAATAATTTAGAAGACACTGGGGTGCACGCCCTCCCGCCTGCGTTAATTGCTTACAAAACTATTGCAAAGCATCGCGCCTGAACCGCGCTCTAACAGATATGCTACCTATCGCCTATGGTCGGCATGTAGATTTAGAGGAGTTAATAAGTCTTAATGAGTATTTCTACTAGTGGAGAACAAGCGGATCGGCGATTGACCTTCAATCGTGACACCGGTTTTCACACCGAGCTGCGTCGCAGAGTCGCTGAATATTTTGAGCAGAGCGGACGACGTCAACGTGATTGTCCCGAGATGTATCTAAAGACGGCGATCATTTTGCTCGCCTTTATTGGTTTATACGGTGCTCTGGTTTTTGTTGCTGTTACGTGGTGGCAGGCGCTTGGGCTTTCAATTCTGCTTGGCCTCGCGATGGCGGCAATCGGTTTCAATATTGAACACGACGGTGGTCACCAGGCCTATTCAAACCACCAATGGATCAACCGTGTAATGGCAATGACGATGGACCTGCTTGGCGCCAGTTCTTACGTTTGGCACTGGAAGCATGATGTTAACCATCACACCTATGTAAACATCAACGGCCACGACGTCGACATTGAGTTGGGATTCATTGGCCGGCTCTCACCACATCAAAAGCATTTCAAATTTCACCGCTGGCAACATCTTTACCTGTGGCCGTTGTACGGATTGAACGTCATCAAGTGGCAGTTCTACGACGATTTTCGTGACGTCGTTTTAGGTCGGATTGGACAAGCGCGCATGCCGCGGCCAAGGCGTTTGGGCTGGGTGCAATTCATCGGAGCCAAGGTGGTGTTTTTCGTTATGGCTCTTGTGATCCCCTTAATACTACATCCTACTTGGAGCGTGATCCTCTTTTACGTTGTCACAGTGTTCACTGCAGGCATCGTGGTGAGTGTGGTCTTTCAGCTGGCCCACTGTGTGGAGGAAGCTGAGTTTGCTTTGCCTCAAAAAGATTCGAGTGTGCTTGAAAACACTTGGGCGATCCATCAAGTGGAGACCACGGTCAATTTCGCGCGGCACAGCAAGCTGCAAACGTGGTTGCTGGGTGGTTTGAATTTCCAGGTTGAACACCATCTGTTTCCACGAATCTGCCACGTCAACTACCCGCGGATTTCGAAACTGGTGGAAGAAACCTGTCGAGAGTATGGGATCACGTATCGGCAGCACGCCACTTTTCGGCTTGGGTTACTGTCCCATTTCCGCTGGCTCCGGCGCATGGGCACTGCCACCGCTTCGTCGTGAACCCTCCACATAAAAGCTGACGGCGTTCGCTAATTGCCCGCGGGTTGACCCTTTTCGCTTCAAATCTGCGTAATCGGTGTAATCTGTGGATCGACAATGAACGTTTGGACACTCGTCATCGGCGTCGCCGTCATCCTGGTTACCTGGTTCATCGCTAAACATTTCTATTTCGACCCCGCGGAGCGGGAGCAGAATGCTGCGGTCGAAGAAGCGATGACGAAGCAAGCACAGAAACGAGATGGCAGAGTTGAACTAAATGGTCGACAGCCCACGCTACACGTGCCCAGTAAACATGTTGACATTCAGCTTTCGCTCCTTACCTCGACCGATGAAACTTTCAGGGAACACACTTACGCGCGCTTCAAGCTCGAGCAATTCGCCGACAAAGATTTTGCAGTCCTCCTCAGGTCAGACAACCTTCTACTCAAGCCCTTGCCGATCGGAAACAGAGTTGATCTGGCTGACGAACGATTCAACAAACACTTTGTGGTAACTGGAAACGATCCGGCGTTCGTGACAAAGGTTCTGAATACCGAGATTTGCGACAAACTCTGCACTTCGTCACTACAGGTTTCTTTCGGGCGGCGCACAGACTCTTCCTTACTCGATCGCGAACGAGGTTGGCTTTCGGTGCATACGCAATTTCTGAAGACCGGCGATGAGATCTTTGATTCGCTGATCGAGACCGCCATTTTGTTTCAAGCAAGATTTGCCGCCTTGGCGGCAGAGACTCAAAGGCAGTGAATGGTCCGTTGTCAGTAGCTCAATGACTTCATAATTCAACTATTCACTATCGATACTTCTGTGATTCCTCGGGCATCACATCCAACTTTACAATCGTCGTCTGTCTAATCACGGATAAAGTCGACTTGCGTCCGATTCTATCTTCGGTCAGAAGCTTGTGAAGATCATCGATGCCGGCAATCGGATGATCGTCAAACCTGATGATGATGTCGCCTTCCCTGACGCCGGCATTTCGCGCAGGGCTAGTTCCCTCAAACGAAACGACGAGTATTCCAGTTGCGACCGGAAGGTTGTAGAACCTGACGATCCGACGCGGAAGGGGAACGTTCTGACCCGCCAAACCGATGTAACTCCGACTGACTTTTCCATCGCGAATCAACCGGCTCGCCACGAACTTTGCGGTATCGATGGACGTCGCAAAGCAGATTCCTTGCGCGGGCAGAATCATGGCGGTGTTAACGCCGACGACTTCACCGCGTGCATTGACTAGCGGACCGCCTGAGTTCCCGGGATTCAGTGCCGCGTCCGTTTGAATGACGTCATCCATCAATCGTCCCGACTGCGCACGCAACGAACGGCCTAATGCGCTTACCACTCCAGCCGTGACTGTGTATTGAAACCCGTAGGGATTTCCGATCGCTACAACCAACTGACCTACTCGAATCTTTTGTGCGTCTCCCAGGCGCGCGGGAACAAGATTGGGTGCATTGATTCTGATAACAGCCAGATCTGTATCGGGGTCGTCTCCGATCAGTTGTGCGTGATACTTGTTGCCGTCCGCAGTGGTGACGTCGATAGTCTTCGCCGCACGAACTACGTGGCTATTCGTCAGGATGAAACCGTCTGGAGTAATTATGAAACCCGACCCACTTCCACGAGCTTCACGCCGAGTCCTTGGGTTGCGCCTTTCGGATTTGGTGCCGTGAACTTCAATGTAGACGACCGAAGGGCTTACTCGTTCTGCCGCGGTGATGACCGCGCGCGAATAGGCATCCAGGAGATCTTGATCTGTATCCAGCTGGTCGACGGGAGTTTGCTTTAGCAGCGGTGTCGTTGTTTGAACACCGTCACCGGTCATCTGCTCCTCCCCGCTCACGTGATCATCACCCAGGTACTCAATTTCTTTTTCTATGTTCGTTATGCTTGTTTCCATAGTCTTCCTTTTATGACCAACTTCTTGTCCTTATACGATACTCGATTCGTCAAGCGCGGTGATGAGACCATCCACAGATTACGCAGATTTACACAGATAGGAACTAACTCCGAGTTCACCTCATGATTCGAAAAATCCTTGACCATGATAACCGTTCGCGATATATATGGCGCATCCATATATGGAGACGACCCGTATGCTTGACCGCGATCTAAAAAGGGGTAGTACCGAAATGCTGATCATGGCCATGGTCGAGGATCGGCCACGACATGGCTATGAGATTGGAAAGTTAATCGAGCAGCGCTCCCAAGGCGTTTTGCAATTTCACGTCGCCTCGCTCTACCCACTTCTGTATCGGCTGGAGAAACGCGGCTTAATCAAAGGCCGCTGGGTGGAAAAGCCTGGAGAACGCCGGCGACGCTTTTACACGTTGACGTCCGCCGGTCGGAAGATCCTGGCGGAGCAGCGTCGCACGTGGAAAGACTTCTTTGCCGCGCTTGATCGAGTGGCTGGGATTAATCCTGCGTGAGGTGATGTGATCATGCCTGATCTTAAAAAGGAGATCCGAGAGCGTTTGGCCCGTTTGCGATTGGCACCCGTCCGTGAGGCGCAGATCGTCGAAGAGCTGGCCCAATATCTCGAGGACTACTACGACGAGCAATTAGCCAATGGCTCGGCAGAAGAAGACGCCTGGCGCATGACGCTGCAGGCACTGGATGACAGTGCGAGAGAACTGATCAAGGTTGAACGTCCAGTTAACCAGGAGCCAGTGGTCTGGGGGGCAACCAGCATCAGTGTGCTGCGCGATCTAGTGCGCGACTTGCGTTTCGGCATGCGAATGCTGTTGAAGAGCAAAGGCTTCACAATAGTCGCGGTGCTTTCACTCGCGCTTGGAATTGGTGCGAACACCGCGTTGTTCAGTGTGGTTGATGCTGTGCTCCTCAAGTCGTTGCCCGTCAGCGAGCCTGATCGACTAGTGCTGTTTGCCTGGCTGTCGGGGCGTCCGTTCAGAGTTAGTGGTATGAGTGGCAGCTCGCACGTCCCTGCTTCACCGGACATGCGCAGCCTTTCTCTGTTTCGCTATGAAGTCTTTGAAAAGATGCGTCAGTCGCAGGCTCAGGTGACGGATAGCCCAGTGACTGATCTCTTTGCTTTCGCTCCACTAAAGGAAGTGAACGCCGTCGTCGGCAATGAAGCGGAGGTCATCAACGGGCAGGCTGTTTCCGGAAACTATTACGCCGCACTGAGAGTTCAACCGATCTTAGGGCGCGTGATTACTGATGAGGATGACAAGCCAGGCGCTTCGCCGGTCGTCGTACTAACACATCAGTTTTGGCAGGAGCGATTCAACGCGAACCCTGGCGTTATCGGCCAGCCGCTCAAACTCAACAAACAATCGTTCACCATCATTGGCGTGACGCCGGCCGCATTCAACGGCACATTGCAAGTGGATTTTCGTCCCGCCGTTACCATCCCATTTGCATATGAGCCATTGCTGCGGGGCAAAAGCAGCAACAAGGAAGCGGGCGTCTGGTGGATCAATGTGATGGGGCGACTGAAACCGGGGGCCACCTACGACCAGGCGCGCAATAAGTTGAATGGCACTTTCCAGGCGACTGCGCTAGACGTCATGCCTCCACCGCGAGCGAACCAACCAGCGCAAATCGAACCGAAAGATTACCCGCGCCTGATCGCAGAATCCGGAAGTCGTGGAATGCTGGATCATCGCAGACAATATTCAAGCGCCATCTATGGACTCTTCATTGTTGTTGCGCTCGTGCTGTTGATTGCCTGTGCCAACGTAGCGAACCTGTTGCTCGCGCGCGCATCATTCCGCCGTGCAGAGATTAGTGTGCGGCTGTCAGTAGGTGCGGGACGTTGGCGTTTGATCCGGCAACTGCTGACCGAAAGTCTGCTGCTGTCGACGTTGGGTGGCATCGTCGGCGTTCTCTTCGCGTACTGGGGCAAAAGCACGCTCCTCGCATTGACTGACACGAACACAGGCATTCTGCCCAATGGAGTTGAGCTCAGTCTGAATTGGCGTGTGTTG
>DATJKB010000558.1:0-7096 GCA_035491875.1 Pyrinomonadaceae bacterium
CCGGATCCTCCAACCATCTGAATCCCAAACACTGGATCCTTATAAATGTCCGCCGCCGGAGCGAGTTCTGCGACGACCTGAGTCCAATCTGCGTCCAGCTCGTCTGCTAACACCATCGGCAAAGCTGTATTGACCCCTTGACCGAATTCCAGGCGATTGACCTGGATCACAATGTTCCCATCCGGCGTGATGCGGATGAATGCGTCGGGTGGATAAACCTTGGCTGGAGGTTGAGTTTGTGCCTCCTGCGCCAACATCGAACGATCGAAATACAACGACACGAGCAGACCGCCAGCCGCAACTGACGAGACACGCAAGAACGTTCGACGATTAAGAGAGAGGTCTCTCGTGTGACTAATCATCTTTCGCCTCCTCTACTTGACTTGCTTGGCCGCGCTCTTGATCGCTTCACGGATGCGAACGTATGTTGCGCAGCGACAAAGATTTCCGCCCAGCGATTCGTCGATGTTCAGATCTGTTGGCTGCGGCGTCCGTTTTAGTAGCGCCACAGCACTCATAATCTGTCCGCTCTGGCAGTAGCCACATTGGACCACATCTTTGTCGATCCAGGCATTCTGCACGGCTCGACCGACGGGATCGACACCGATACCTTCGATAGTGACGATGGGTCGGTCATCGATCATCGAAACCGGAACAACGCATGAACGAGTTGCGACTCCGCCAAGATGTACTGTGCAAGCACCACACGCACTGACTCCGCATCCGTACTTCGTACCAGTCATCTTCAAGTCCTCACGCAGCACCCACAGCAAAGGTGTCGAAGGATCGGTAGTGACCTCACGTTGTCGTCCGTTTACGTTAAGTCGATAAGTAGCCATAAAAAGATTCCTACCTTTCCGTTGGACATGGCATTCCGGCTTCGACCCATTGCCTGGTTGCGAGAACAAACTGCTCATGAGTAAGTGGCGGCAGCGTGCGCATTGAGCCATCAGGTCGACGCCCGGGGTTCCAGGCCCAATGAACGAGCGCTTCTTCTTCGTGATGCTTAAGCAATCCCGGACCATCGAGATTGTGGTTCTTGGAGCGATCCTTAAGAACTCGACACACCATCGCGCTTGATAGAGGTCTATCGTTCTCGTCCTGCCATTTCATCGACAAGGGTGCCAGATGCCAGTTGTGACCGCCTGGCACACCTGTGGAATCGGCATTGGCTTTTTGATGACAACTGGAACAATTGAGTCCTGGTACACCAGTGTTTGCAGGACCGCGCACTACATTTGCGAAGTGTCGATGTCGATCATCGCCTTGCTGGGGATACTTGGTCGCGGTGTGGCAGTTAATGCATCGAGGGTGTGTGAGCACCGAATAGACTTGTTGCCACGCAGCGAGACCTTGCATCGCAGAGGGCTCTTCCGCGCGAGTGGCTGTGCCTGTCGTTATCACAAAGCAGACATACGCTATTGTTACTGCCGAGATCGTTAGCGTAAGAGAGCGAATGCGCGACATAGGATCGTCCTCCTGCTTCAAGAACTTTCTTATATCGAGGGTGTTCCAAATTATTCAGTACCGTCCGCTACCGCGAACGGTACTTAAAAATGGGGGAAGTGTTGAGATGCAGGGTATCTGACTGATTGATCTTGCGTCAATCGGGACTATGGGGACGCGAGTCGAGAAACAGCTTGTGCAATCGCTTCACTCAGTTTGAGTGTATTCTTCCCCCCACCCTGGGCCATCTCGGGTTTACCACCGCCGCGACCATCTACAAGAGCGCAGGCTTCTTTCATCAACGAATTCATATCGCCTTCAGCTTCTCCAGAGCGTGCGAAGACCAGCCGCGCTGTCCCTTCGTCACGCGAACCAAGCAAAGCGATCGTTTTTGGTTTGGCCATCAACGCGTGTGCCAGCTTCTTCAATAGATCGTTGTCGCGTCCGTCAAAGACTTTTGCGATTACTCGAGTTCCATCTTCACGTAGAGACGACTCGTTAAAGAGTCTTTCTGCTTCATCACCTGCGGCCGTTTCTTCGAGAATGCGAACACGCCGGTGCAGTTCCTTGTTCTCTTCAAGCATTTGCGCCGCAAGGTGTGGCGTATCATCGCGACCAGCACTGAACAACGCCGCAATCTCACGCGCGCTGCTGTTTGCTTTTCGATAATCCGCCAGAGCGCGACCGCCAGCTACGAATTCAATCCTCACCAACCCTTTGGCGCGTTCCCATGTTCGAACGGCAATGATTCCAACTTCGCCTGTGTGATATGCGTGAGTGCCGCCACAAGGTGTCAAATCAAACCCGTCGATCTCAATTAGTCGTAGCTCGCCTTCGCGCGTCGATTCTTTTCGCAACGGTAACTCCGCAGCTTCTTCCGCCGTGACGTTGCGGATCGTGATGGCGCGATCTTCCCAGACCACGTTGTTGGCAAGTTCAACTGCGCGCTCAACAACATCGTTGCTTGGATGCGCGAGATCGACGTCGATCTCGCACGACTGTTCCAACACGCGAAAACTTCGCGTTGGTGCGTTGAAGAGTGTGACAAAGGCTTGCGACAAGATGTGCTGCCCAGTGTGTTGCTGCATGTGATCGAGCCGGCGAGCCCAGTCGATGCGCCCTTTGACATTCTCGCCGCGCGCAGGTGTCGCGCCTTGCATGACATGCAAGACGCCGTTGGCGCCGTCGTCAATACATTCAACTACTCGCGAGCTGTTTAATACTCCTGTGTCGCTCGGTTGTCCTCCGCCAGTTGGATAGAAGGCCGTGCGATCAAGAACGACTGCGGTCCATCCACTCACGCGCTCAGTTACATCCACGACGCGAGCTTCAAACTCGATCAGGTGGGAGTCGTTGTAATAGAGACGTTCGGTGGCTGGCATGGGTCATAGTCTAGTGCGTCCGTCCTGCAGTGGCAAAACAGTCAGTACCACCTCGCGGTAGCGGGTGGATGCGAAGCCTATTCAGTACCATTCGCGGTAGCGGATGGCCTTGAGTCAAGCACCATTCTTACGTGTAGGCCCAATCATCGACAGAGAGTAGCGCATCTTGAGTCTAGGCCATCCGCTACCGCGAATGGTACTGAATAGTACCCACCCGCTACCGCGAGGTGGTACTGACTGTTTTGCCACTGCATTGAGAATTTCATTTTGTGTATGCGAAGATGATTTGCCTTCTTTCGGGACACGTATCGCAATCCTGGAGCTAATCAATGAATCCTCTTCTTCGCAAATGGTGCTTGTGTGTTACTGGCTTCGTCGTTGTTTTGGGTGGGACTATTGCTGCGCACGCCCAGCCACTCAAGTCGATCACCTACCGCCTGTCCATGACGAAGCCGAACTCGCACCTCTTCGAAGTCGCCATTGAAGTCGAATTACCGGATCAACTTAAAGACACGCCAATCCAGTTTCAAATGGCGAAATGGTCGCCCGGTCGTTACGCGGTTTTTGATTTCGCGAAAAACGTTCAAGAGTTTCATGCAGCCGCCGGCGTCTGTCCTACGCCCGGCCGTTGTGATCAGGCAATGCGTCCGGTCACTCGCGTCAATGATCAGACGTGGAGCGTGGCGCCGCTCGGAAGTTCCGCGCTAACGATTAAGTACAAAGTGTTTGCGAACGATCTCTCCGGTACGTTCTCGCAACTTGATTCGCGCCACGGTAACTACAACGGCGGAACACTTTTCATGTATGTGGTCGATCACAAACCTGACCCAGTGAAGCTTTTTATCCATCCACCGAGCGGTTGGAAGGTTGTTAATGGTCGCACAGAGCGTCCGGGACAAACTGAATGGCAATTTCCCAACTGGGACGTATTAATTGATACCCCCACCGAGATCGCCCCGGATTGGACGCAGGAAAGTTTTCAGGTTGACGGTAAGAAGTATCACGTTGTCGTGCATTCGTTCGGCGCGGAAGGCGGGAAGCGCAACAACCTGGTGCGCGACATCGAGAAGATCGTGCGCGCAGAGAGTGCGATGTGGGGCCCGCCGGAGTTCGATGAATACACTTTCCTCATTCATTTTGCGGCGGATGATCGTTCAGGCGACGGTATGGAGCACCTCACCTCGACACAGATCATCGAACCCGGGGCTCTGGCAGAAGAAGGAGTTTACGACGGCACGCTAGGAACAGTAGCCCACGAGTTCTTTCACGTTTGGAATGTAAAACGTCTGCGGCCGCTTGAACTTGGACCATGGGACTTCACGCGTCCTGCAAACACACGCGGCCTCTGGGTTGCCGAAGGATTCACAAACTACTATGGTCATTTGATGATGCGTCGCGGCGGTATCTGGAACGATACGCGTTTTGTCGCGCGGCAGGCGGAAACGATTGATCGGATCGAGAATGCACCAGGCAGTCGTCTTATGAGTGCAGAAGAATCGTCTTTGTCTGCGCCGTTCCTCGACGATGCACCGCACTCGCAGCTAACGAATCTGGCAAACACGTCGATTAGTTATTATCCAAAAGGCGAATTGATCGGAATGGTTTTAGATCTATTGGTGCGCGGACGGACGAAAGGGAAGGCGTCGCTCGACGACATCATGCGAGCGATGTACGAAGAGTTTTATCGGAAGAGTTCGAATAATAGTTATTACCTTCGCGGACGAGGCTATACAACAGAAGATGTTCAGCGTGTGGCCTCTCATGTCGCTGGATTTGATCTATCGGATTTCTTTCACCGTTATATTCGCAACACTGAAATGCTTCCCTACGACGAAGCGCTAAGCTACGCCGGTTTGAAGTTAGTCAAAACCAAGAAGGCGCAGCCTTACAACGCCGGACTTACGCTGGACTCCGATGAAGAAGCAGGTGTGCGAATCTCAAATGTAAGGAATAACTCTCCGGCAGAGGACGCAGGGTTAGACGTAGGTGATGAGATCCTCGATCTGGCAGGCCGCAAAGTGACGCGCCAAACCTGGTTTGCGACGCTTGCGCGTTACAAGCCCGGCGATTCTGTTCCGATCACAGTGAAGCGTGACCGCAAGACGATCACAACGAAAATAATCATGGGCCAACCTGATCGATTCGAATACAAGATCGAATTCAAGGCTGACGCGACCGAAGATCAGAAAGCATTGCGAGATGCGTGGCTGAAATAAGGTTGTGCGCTGCTAAATAGATACAGGCAGTCCGTGAAGCGGACTTAAGCGTAAAGCCTGGGGCGTAAGCCCCAGGACCACGGGTTGATAATTTTTCCAGCCCGTAAAACGGGCGACAGACTAAAGAATCAAACGTATCGTTCGTCGTATTCGATTCCGTTTGCCCTCAGGAACAAAATGAATTCATCCCGGAACGATACTTTTCGATGATGTTCCTTCTGCCGCGCCAAGTATCTCTGCACTTCTGCGAGATTTGACTGGCTCACGGTGAATGCTGCATACCCGCGTTGCCACGAGAAGTCTGACAGTCGCGGAAAAACATCGTGCATCCAGCCCGATTTTAGACTTCAAATCCCGCAACACATCTGACAATGCTCGATCTGGGCGTAGCTTGGCCAAAACGTGCACGTGATCCTCCATACCGTCGATCCCGAGCGAAATTCCTCCAGTGCCCCGAATGATTCCACCGATGTAATCATAAAGACGGGGTTGGTAATCCAAAGTGATCAGCGGTCTACGATCTTTCGTCGAGAAAATTAGGTGGTAGAGCAGGTTTGTAAACGATTGTGACATTGTGAGGTTCTCCTGTTAATCGATGAGGGTGTGAGCGAGCAGGAGATTACATTGTGTCACGGCTCTCTGCAAACTGCCGCCCGCTTCGCGGGCTCCGGAATCTTCACCCGATTGTCCCTGGGGCTCACGCCCCAGGCTTTATGCTCGCGTCCGCTTTCGCGGACTTAAGAGAAACAATCGGATCACAAAACGAAGAGCCAAAGACCAAAGACCAAAGACCCTAAGGCACGATTACTTCCAACGAATCTGGTGCGATTTCGAATCGCATTGGTAACTTACCAATAACTTCACCATCCACTTGTACCGCTGCGTCTCCGAAAGCCTTCACTGAATCTGTTTTTATGAAACGGACATCGGAACTGTTTTCCTTCAGCCCATGACTAAGCGCTTGCGAGGCTAAATGCAGATAGCGCCAACGACTAGTTGTCTGAATGATGCAAACTTCAAACTCCGCCCGGTCGAGACGCGCGCGTGGGGTAATGGCCAGATCGCCACCGTAGCTCGCCGCATTTCCAATCGCCACAAACGTCGCTTGATACTGCTGCTTGTCGATCTCAACCGTGAATACCGGGGGATCCCAGCGCGTAAGTTGTCTGAAACCCGAGAACCAGAATGCAGCTTTGCCAAATCTGCTCTTCAACGAGGGCGGCACTGCAGTAACCACCGCAGCATCCACTCCGATCCCCGCCATCAGTAAGAAGTAACGACGGGTCTGGGTCGCTTCATCGATCGCAACGCCGAAATGTATTGTTTGCGATCGTCCTCGCGCGACGATTTCAGTCGCTTCAGTCTCATCCGCGGGCAGGCGAAGTTCGCGGGCAAGCACATTCGCTGTTCCGCGCGGGATGATGCCGAGTCGCGCCTTCGTGCCCGCCATGCCTTGAATTGCTTCGTTGATTGTTCCGTCCCCGCCTGCGACAATCACATCGGTGGTCCCATTTTGCGCAGCGCGGGACGCTATCTCCGCGGCATGTCCTGGTCCAGTTGTGTTTGCCAGCTCAGTGTCGACACCGAGTGAAGTGAGTCGTTCACATATCTGCTCAATAGGTTTTCGCGCAAGAGCCGCGTAGCGCCCCGTTCGTGGGTTTGAAATCAGGACTGCTTTCCGATTAGCCATTGAAGCGTTCGTTGTTGGGAAGCGAAGCGCCAGGACATTGCCGGTTGCCGGTTTTAGATTGCCGATTGACATCATGACCGAATATTAGTTGGCAATCAGCGATCCGCGATTCTAAGAGCGATCTGCTACCGCGATGTAGGACTGATCCCGATCCACAGCGAAGAGTCATATGACAAATGTCAGATAAATCATCCACCGATGCGTTTGCCCCGAAGACGACCGCATCCAAGCGCGAACTGATTATCCTCGGTTGTATTTATCTCGTTGGCTTCTTGTTGCTGGCGATAAACCCTCACGACAGGGCTGATTGGGCGCTCGAAAACTTCTTTCCAATCTCGCAACTCATCGCGGTGATAATTTGC
>DATJKB010000559.1:0-3102 GCA_035491875.1 Pyrinomonadaceae bacterium
AAGGCGAGATTGCCAACATATAGTTTCATAGATTTCTAATGCTCCTCTCCTGCGAAACAGGAGTTTCAAAAGAAGCTTTTCTTCGAAATGGGCGTCCGTTGTTAACGGTTAGCAGCGAAGGCTGGATTTCGGATGCTCTAACGAGCGGCTTCTGTTAGTTCATTCAAGCCTGCTCTCGAATCATCCGAACGCCGCCGCCAGTCTCATCGAGGCGCGGGGCGCATCACCGTTGATGCGCGAGAGAAGGAATTAACGGCAGCTATGATGCATGAGGCTGGGACAGGTTGCAAGCAAGGGCAAGCCGACCGACTGTTTCTGCCCGGCGCCGAATCGCTTGCGCCGCGCTACAGTAGTGATATACTGCGCGCCTCCCGTCCAGAACAGATCGTTTTTATATCCAATAAAACTGCTGGTTGTGATAGCGCCTTCGGCGTCTCACTGTAGCGAGGATTGTTCTGATATATGTTCGATCCTGTCATCATCACCGTTCCTGAACGTTCAGGAGCCCACTACCCGTTTTCTACCGTGCCGATGCGGGCGGCTTCACCCCTCTCAGAAACCTTACAACTTTGAAGGAGAATCGTATGAAGAAATTTGCCGCGATCCTTATTCTAGCGGGACTGGCCACAGCCGTTTTCGTCTCGCAGCCGGCAAGGAGCCAGGAAGAAAAGAAGAATGGGAAACTGCGCAGGCAATCCCACAAGATCGAGAACAACTACATCGTGGTTCTTGACGATGCAGTCGTTGGCGAAACCGGACGCAACTCAATCGCCTCTTACATTGCGTCTGACATGGCTGGAGCCTACAAAGGCAAACTCAAGCACATCTATCAGAATGCCCTCAACGGTTTCTCAGTTGAGATGTCAGAAGCCGATGCTGAACGACTCAGTGAAGACTTTCGGGTCAAGTTTGTCGAAGAAGATGGCGTCGTCACCGCTGATGTGACTCAGAACAACCCACCCTGGGGCTTGGACAGAATCGATCAGCGCAACCGGCCGTTGAGCGCAACCTATACGTACAACTGGACGGGTTCCGGCGTTCGCGCCTATGTGATCGATACGGGAATTCGCACTAGTCACACCCAGTTTGGCGGTCGTGCGTCCAACGTGTTCGATGCGTTCGGTGGCAGTGGAGCCGATTGCAATGGCCACGGAACACACGTCTCCGGAACAATTGGTGGCTCAACCTACGGCGTAGCCAAGAGCGCGTTATTGCGCGGCGTGCGCGTCCTCGACTGCAATGGCTCGGGATCGAACTCAGGAGTTATCGCTGGTGTCGACTGGGTTCGAGTTAATCGCATCAACCCGGCGGTGGCCAACATGAGTCTCGGAGGTGGAGTCTCTTCAGCGCTCGACACGGCTGTTAACAATCTATCGAATTCGGGCGTAACGATTGCGGTAGCAGCCGGTAACAGCAATGCCAACGCGTGCAATTCATCGCCGGCGCGCGCAGCAAATGCGATCACCGTCGGTTCGACAACTACGACTGACGCCAGATCGTCGTTCTCAAATTTCGGAACGTGTCTCGATCTGTTCGCGCCGGGTAGTGGAATACTTTCGGCGTGGTTCAGTTCGAATACGGCGACCGCGACATTGAGTGGAACCTCAATGGCATCGCCTCACGTCGCTGGAGTTGCGGCGCTGTATAAGCAAGCCAATCCATCTGCGTCTTCAACGACGATACGCAACGCGATCGTTAATAATGCCACTACGAATGTGGTTACCAATGCCGGGACCGGTTCGCCAAACCGTCTCTTGTATTCATTGTTCTTTTAGGGTTTCACCACGGGAGGAATACGCATCCGGGAGCGCCTTGCACGTCAGGGTCGCTCCCGGTTTTAGTGTAAAAGTCCCCATTAATCAGTCGATTACTGGGTTCTGCCGCCGGAATGGAAATGTCTAGGCTTCGCCCTGCCATCTCAGCTAGAATTCGACGCAGACAATTCTAAGAATACGTCACGCCGATGCCCTCGCCTTTTCCCCAAGGGACGAAACTTGGCCGTTACGAGATTCGCTCGCAACTAGGTGCGGGCGGAATGGGCGAAGTTTACCTGGCAGTTGATCCTGACCTTAACCGGAAAGTCGCTCTAAAGGTTCTTCCCGAAGACTTCGCTGCGAAACCCCATGCGATGCAGCGCTTTATTCAGGAAGCTAAGGCCGCTTCGGGTCTTAACCATCCCAACATCATTACGATCTATGAGATCGGCACTGACGCCGGCACTTATTTCATCGCCGGCGAATTCATTGACGGCGAAACGCTTCGTAATCACTGCGTGCGATCACCGCTGTCAGTCTCAAAGGCGATCGACATCGGGTTGCAAGTCGCCTCCGCCCTATCGACTGCGCATGCTGCGGGGATAATTCATCGCGACATCAAGCCTGAAAACATAATGATCAGGCGCGATGGAATCGTGAAGGTTCTCGACTTCGGCCTGGCGAAACTCACCGAACGGTGGAATACAAGTGACGTCGATCCGGACGCTGCGACCAAAGCCATTGTCCAAACTCAGTCGGGCGTCATCGTTGGCACGACTGCATACATGTCACCTGAGCAGACGCGCGCGCTCGACGTCGATACGCGAACAGACATTTGGAGCCTGGGCGTGGTGCTCTACGAAATGATTGCCGGCGTAACACCGTTCAAGGGACACACAGCCAGCGACACGAGTGCAGCGATTTTGAAAACTGATCCAATGCCTCTTTCCGAGATGTTGCCCGAAACGCCATTTGAATTAGAACGCATCGTAGCTAAGGCGTTGCAGAAGGAGCGAGACGAAAGGTATCAGGTCATTAAAGATCTGGAGCTTGATCTGAAAGCTCTCAAACGTCAATTCGAATTAGGTGCAACGCAGGAGCCCTCAATCCAATCGCGAGCCACCTGGTCGTTGCAAAGTCCGCACACTGCTCGCTCAACCGCGGCAATGGCGCAAGCTCTGTCAACAGTGGAGAGACCCAAAGTTTCTAACTGGCTCTGGGGTTTGCTGGTCCTTCTAGTAGCCGTCGGCGGGATCGCGGGATGGTTTCTGTGGCAGCAGTTCAAGAGTCGTACATTTCAAACTTCGAATCTAACAGTCACTCAGCTGACGAGTAGAAAAAACGAACT
>DATJKB010000560.1:0-18940 GCA_035491875.1 Pyrinomonadaceae bacterium
ATCAGAGGAGGCGCGGTGCTCGATGGAACGGAGATCGCAGCCCTTCTCGTTAGTAAGACCAGTCATCTTTTTAAAGTGGGTGATGTCATTCTCCTGGTCAACATTGTGATCTTTTCAGCCGCGGCGTTTTTCTTAGGGATCGAATCTGCGATGTACTCAGTTCTGACTTACTTTACGGCGTCGAAGACGATCGACTTTTTGCTGCACGGCGTCGAAGAACACACGGCAGTGATAATCATTTCGGATCAAAATGCGTTAATCAGAGAGGCAATCATTCGCGATCTGCGTCGCGGAGTGACGGTGTACAAAGGACGCGGCGGACTTAGCGACAGCGAACAAGACATCTTGTATTGCGTCGTTACACGTTTAGAAATCGGACGGGTCAAGACTTTGGTCGCCGAATTTGATCCGGATGCATTCGTCGTAGTGCACGGGCTCGCTGATGCCACGGGTGGTGTGCTTAAGAGAAGAGCGTTACATGCGTAAGCAGTCTGCCCTCGTGCATGACAGCAACGCTTTGGCTAGAATGCGTGGCTTACAAAAAGAAATAGGAATTAGACCTACAAACTTGAATGCGAACCGTAGCTCGGAAGTTTTTGATCAGTGGTGAAGTGCAAGGTGTTGGGTATCGATTCTTTGCTCAACGCGCCGCTGCCAGGCATCAGGTAGTTGGCTATGTAAAAAATCGCCCAGACGGAACAGTTGAAGCGTTCGCTGAAGGTCCTGCCGTTAACGTTGAATCGTTCAAGCACGATCTCGTCACGGGCCCGCAATGGTCAGTCGTTGAGCAAGTTGAAGAAATCAATCTCGAGCCAACGGGGATGTATTCGTCTTTCCGAATTGAGAGATGAGGACATTTTTGATTTTTGATTTTAGATTGTAGATTTACGGCTACTCGTGAAAGCGATTTCGTCAACAATCAGAAATCAGAAATCTAAAATCAACAATCAAAAATAACTATGGACCATCTGAAACAACTCATTCGCGAAGTGCCCGACTTTCCCAAACCAGGAATAAACTTTTACGACATCACCACGCTGCTAAAACACCCGGAAGGTTTACGCAATACCGTGGATGCACTGGCCGCTGAATTTGAAGGACAAAAAATCGATTCAGTTATCGGCGTAGAGGCGCGAGGCTTTATCTTCGCTCCCGCCCTGGCTTACCACCTCAATGCCGGCTTCGTTCCTGTTCGAAAACCGAAAAAGCTCCCCGCAGAGTGCGCGTCGATTTCGTATGACCTCGAATATGGTCAAGACACACTGCAAATCCATCGCGATGCAGTCGGCGACGGCCATCGCGTCATCATCGCCGATGATCTACTCGCAACAGGCGGTACAGCGCGCGCCGTGGTTGATCTAGTGGAGCAATTAGGCGGCACAGTCGTCGGTCTCGTATTCGTTGTTGAATTGGAATTCCTGCCGGGGCGAGAAAAACTAACTGGATACGACGTGCGATCATTGATCAAGTATCAGTCGTAGTAATGTGGATGGATAACACTCAACGGCGATGTGCTAACCCGACATGTCGGGATACTGACGCCCAGTCGCAGTGAAGACTCACCGAAGTTTTTCGGACATACGAATCGTTTGACTTATCGAATCAAATCATTTCATTTATGGAATCAAGAACCAGGGAAAGTTTTTCTTGACTTCTAAACTTCGCCCGCATATCTTCCGCAAAATCAACGAGGTCAGTCGGTAGTCCCAGCCCAGGTAGCAGTACAATCTCCCTCTTCAAGGGGTTCTGTCCAGAACTACTCTCGTCAAGGTTTCTTAGGGAACAACTCCCAGATTTGTGCGGCGCGGGTCGTGTGACTCCGCGAGGCATTACAAGCATTCAGAAATACTTCGGGACGCTAATCGCACTCTAGGGCTCCTGTATGTCTCGAACACTCATAACGTTTTATTGCGGCCAATGCTTTCATTTGAACGCGGTTCAATCAGTCGAATAACGAGACCCGATAGTACCGCTCGGTTACTAGGCTCAAACCCCATCAAGGAGAGTTTTTAAATGAAACGCAGAACAGGCAGGGCCCTCTTGGCACTCACGGCATTAGTGCTGTTGGCGTTGGCGTGGGATCCGTCGTCGCACGCTGCCCGACAGGAACAGGGACAAAAACAAAAACAGAAACGCGTCTTGGAGAATATCGACAGTCGCAAAAATGGAGACAAAGAGACGCAGCGCAAGTTTGAAGCGAAACGACAACGCAATGCCGAGCGATTTGGTGACAAGCATGCGAGTGTCGTTAAAGCTCTCTCTCTCGCCCGCGCCGCCTTCAAGGACGTCGCCCCGGGCGTGGAGATCGAGGTTGATGAGCAAACACAGGCTCCCCAAGTTGTGCGCGCACGTGGTAACCAGAGGTTGGCGAAAAAGGCACGCGGGCGTATATCAGGTGAAAGCGTCGTCCGAGACTTCCTGGGTCGAAACGCACGCCTTTACGGACTTACCACAAGGCAAGTTGCGAAACTCAAGAAGATTTCTGAATACAAGAACCCCGAAGGCAATCTCTCCTGGATCGATTTGAAGCAAGAGCTTGATGGCCTTCCCGTCTTTCAAGCCGAGTTGCGAGCCGCATTTGACGCAGACGGCAATCTCTTCCAGACAGTAAGCAGTTTAGTACCCGGATTGAATGACGACGAGGAAAGCGGCCGCAAGGGCGGAGCCGCTTCTATGAAAGCTCTACCTGAGCCCACGCTGAGCGCCGCACAGGCAGTAGCTTATGGCGCTGCTTCGCTGGGTATCAATGTCAATCCCAATGAACTGACAGTGAAGGAGCAGGACAGTGATGGGCACGTCGTGATCTTCAGTGCTGGTCCCTTCGCAAACGACATCAAAGTTGAACTGCAATACTTTCCGATGAAAGCGGGCGAAGTAACACTGGCGTGGTCAATGATCCTGTATCAGGACGAACCCGCTTACTACACATTCGTCGACGCCGAAAGCGGCGATCTGCTATGGCGCAAAAACCTGGTTAACGACCAGACGCAAACGGCAACGTATGTTGTTTATGGCGGCGACAATCCTGCGCCTCTTTCGCCATTACTGAATCTTCTAAGTGCCACCGTTCCAACTGACCAGGGTGCGGCAGTTGGACGCGACACTTTTACGCTAATCACTCAGCACCCCTCGTTTAATGATCCATGGCTCAACGACGGCGACAATACGACAACCGGCAACAACGTCGACGCGGGTCTTGACCTGGTTGCGCCGGATGGTATCGATGTGGGCACTCGCCCGATCGGAGCGCCCTTCCGCGTTTTCGACTTTGCCTACAATCCAGCACCAGGGATCCCGCCTCCGGGCGACGCTCCAACCCTCGTTAACTATCGGAACGGCGAAGTCGTCAATATGTTCTATTGGACCAATCGCTTCCATGACATTATGTATGGACTTGGTTTCACCGAGCTTGCACGTAACTTCCAACAGAACAACTTTGGTCGCGGCGGTGTGGGTAACGACCGTGTGCTGGCCCAGGGACAAGACTCCTCAGGAACAAACAATGCGAATTTCTTAACGCCGCCCGATGGCACACCGGGTCGCATGCAGATGTTCATCTTCAACGGTCCGACTCCCGATCGCACGTCGGGTGTTGACCAGGAGATTATCATCCACGAATTAACCCACGGCGTCTCGAATCGCCTGCATGGCAACGCCTCAGGTCTCAACTTCGCGCAGGGCGGAGGCATGGGTGAAGGTTGGGGAGACTTCATGGCTCGCGCGATCCTTTCAGATGCGAGCGAAGACATCAACGGCCTTTACGGCGCGGGTGGTTATTCAACTTTTCAACTGAACGGAGTAGTCCCGACCTATAACAACAACTACTACTACGGTATTCGTCGTTTCCCGTACGCCCTAAAGACAACTGTCGGTCTCAACGGAAAGCCGCATAACCCGTTGACCTTCGCCGACGTCGATGCTTCGAAGATCAGCCTGACCGACGGCGCATTTCCACGTGGTCCAATCGGTTCAGCGACTGCGCATCAAGTGCACAACGTTGGTGAGGTTTGGTGTATGACGTTGCTTGAAGTTCGTGCACGCCTGATCGCGTTGCACGGTTTCGCAGTCGGCAATCAACGAGTGATGCAACTCGTTATCGACGGTATGAAACTGGAACCCGCTGATCCAACAATTCTCCAAGCCCGCGACGCCATTCTTGCTGCGAGTGCCGCGAGTAGTGGCGGTCCGCTTGAAGAGAAGGCGATTTGGGAAGGATTCGCAGCTCGTGGCATGGGCTTCGGCGCAACGGTCTCGGCCGCGAATAGCGCACCGATCACGGTCGGCGAATCATTCGACACGCCCAACTTAACGCTCGGCAATGTCGCAATAGTGGAGGAGTCATGTCCGTCGGCTCTTCACGCAGATCCAGGCGAAACCATTGCCCTGGCAGTGCAGCTGAACAATCCGCTCAGCGCGACAGCGACGGGTGTAACTGCGGAGATCGTTGGCGGCGGCAGCGCCAGCTACGGCGACATCGCTGGTCTCGGAAGCGCTACTCAGAACCTCAGCTACACGGTACCGTCGTCAGCTACTTGCGGTGAGACGATAGCGCTGACAATCAACATCAACAGTAGTTTCGGACCAGTCAGCAAGACATACCTTTTGCAGATTGGTGCACCAACAAGTATGGGCCCGGCCGTGTCTTACAGCACCGGGAACGTTGTAGTTCCGCTTCCGGATGTGGCGACAACTGACATCCCAATCACGGTCCCTGACACTGGTTTCGTCGGCGATGTGAACGTCAGAGTCCGACTCAATCACACGTTCGACGGTGATCTGGTGATTAGCTTGATCGCGCCGGATGGCACATCGGTCGCGCTCGCGAACAACCGTGGTGGTGCCGGCGACAACTACGGCACGGGCGCCAACGATTGTTCAGGTACGCAGACGGTGTTCGACGACGCAGCAGGCACGCCAATCAGTGCGGGGGTCGCACCGTTTGCAGGTACGTTCCGTCCAGATCAGGCTCTCTCTGCGCTGAACGGCAAGCAAATGAACGGAGTTTGGAAGCTCAGAGTCGCTGACACAGCAAACCTCGACACCGGCACACTCGGTTGCGCGACGATTGAGATTCAACCGCAGCTTTACTTCTGCTGTGGTGTTGCAGGCACGCCAATCATCAACGCCGCACCGCCGGCAGTTATGGTCAGCGAGAGCGTTGCGCCAGCTAACGGCGCACCGGATCCTGACGAGACTGTGACGATGAGCTTCCCGCTCCGTAACGTCGGTACTGGCCCAACTACCAACCTGGTCGCTACTCTTCTACCTGGCGGCGGGGTCAACGCTCCGAGCGGTCCGCAGAACTACGGCTCGTTCAGTCCAGTTGATCCGGCGGTCGCGCGCGACTTTACATTCGTCGCGAGTGGTACTTGCGGCGGTGACATTACAGCGACGTTCCATCTACAAGATGGACCACTCGACCTTGGCAATGTCACCTTCACAATTAGAATAGGTGCAACCATCGTAGGGAATACGGTTGGATCGAACGCCACTAACATCGTGATTCCGGGCGTAGGCACCGGTGCAGCGACTGGCGCTCCGGCTAACCCCTATCCATCAAACATAAACATCGCGGGTGTAACTGGGACTGTAACTAAGGTGACGGCAACGCTCACCGGCTTCAGTCACACGTTCCCGAGTGACGTAGATGTTCTTCTCGTCGGCCCCGGCGGACAGAAGATTCTTCTGATGTCTGACGTAGGCGGCGGAACTGATGCCGTCAACACGACCCTAACCTTCGACGACGCCGGACCCGCCATCGGTGCGACTGTCGTCTCGGGCACGTTCCGTCCGACCAATAGCGGTACGGGCGACCTATTCCCGGCGCCTGCTCCGGCTGGACCTTATCCAGCTACGTCGTTGTCAATATTCAATGGCGTGAACGCGAATGGGACGTGGAGTCTCTACGTCGTTGACGACGCCGGCGTTGACACGGGGTCAATCTCGGGAGGTTGGAGCTTGAGTATTACGACGGCTGAACCGTCGTGCAACGCGCAGGCCTGCAGCATCGGAGTCGTTAATCTTACGCAGGCCAACGATGCGGGTCTCTGCGGTGCGATCGTCAATTACCCGACTCCTACAATCGTGGGTAGTTGTGGGGTGATCACGTACGTGCCACCGTCGGGATCATTCTTCCCAGTCGGCGTGACGAATGTTCTCGCCACTGGTACGAGCACAATAGATAGCTCGATTACTGACACGAGCCCATTTACCGTGACGGTTAACGACACGGAAGGGCCGAGTGTTACTGACCCGATCGCTAGTCCGTCATCACTATGGCCACCAAACCATGCGATGAGGAACGTGACGGTTAGCTACTCGGCTACCGACAATTGCACCAGCGCTGGAAACATCACTTGCATAATATCCAGCGTGACCAGCAATGAACCGGTCAACGGAACAGACGACGGCGACACAGCACCAGATTGGCAGATAATTAACAAGAATCTGGTGAAGCTGCGCGCCGAGAGATCAGGGATCGGCACCGGTCGAATCTACACGATCACGGTCCGCTGCACTGATCAATATGGTAACCACACATTCAAGACCGTGTTGGTGACCGTTCCGCTCACCCAATAACCATAGATCTGAGGTCTTAGAATCTCAGATCCAGATCGTCACAACAGAAAAGCGCGGCGAGTGCAAACCCGCCGCGCTTTTTTGGTATTGGACAGGATTAACAGAATTAACAATACAAGGATGAGAAAGCAGACTGCCTCATCGCCATTAAAGCTATCTTGAAATCTTGTAATCCTGTAATTCTGTCGAATCCTCGGAGCCGAACTTTACGATTCACGATTTACCATTTACGATTCACGAACGCAGTGCTCCCGTAGCTCAGCTGCATAGAGCGTCCGCCTCCTAAGCGGAAGGTCGCGCGTTGGAATCGCGCCGGGGGCACCATTCTTCATTCAGGCAATGTTTGTTTGACGCCGCCGATACCAATCCATAGAATTTCGCCGAATTCGTTCAGACAATTATCCCCCAAGCCCAGGTGCTTGGCCTAAGCCGAGCAAGATTCGCCGTTTGCATTCCAACAAGCGAACAATAGCAGGGCCATGTCTGGTTCCGAGAGTTTAATCGAGAGTCAGGGAGCTGAAGTGGCGTTTCGCGAAAGTGAAGAGCATTACCGTGCTGTTGCCGAAGCCGCCACGGATGCCATCATTACGATCGATTCTGATAGCACGATACTTACCGTCAATCCCGCCACGGAAAAGATCTTCGGCTACTCCACCGAAGAGATAATCGGCCAACCACTCACAATGCTGATGCCGGAGTATCTGCGTCATCTGCACAAGGCCGGAATCACGCGCTACCTCGAGACGGGAAGAAAGCACATTCAGTGGTCAGCCGTTCAGTTGCCAGGTTTGCACAAAAGCGGAAACGAGATTCCACTTGAAATCTCATTCGCAGAATTCACCAAAGATGGCCGGCACTTCTTTACGGGAATCGCGCGCGACATCACTGGACGCAAGCGTCTACAGGACAAGCAGTCGAGGTTGGCGCGTCACGCCGTTCTGCACGCCGAAGTAAGTGCGGCAGTGAGCGAGAGTGAGAAGTCTGTGCGCGCTGTGCTACAGATTTGCGCGGCAGCCGTCGTGCGGCACCTCGATGCGACGTTCGCCCGTATCTGGTTGCTCAATAACGAAAAGAAGGTGCTTGAACTTGAGGCGAGCGCGGGACTCTACACTCATCTCAATGGCCCGCATGCGCGGATTCCTTTAGGTAGTTTCAAAATCGGCCTGATAGCCGCCGAGCAGAAACCTCATTTGACCAACAGCGTGCAGACGGACGCGCGAGTCAGCGACAAGGAGTGGGCGCGGACAGAAGGAATGATTTCGTTCGCCGGATATCCGCTACTTGTTGAAGGCAGAACGGTCGGCGTCATCGCGATGTTTGCGCGGCAGCCTTTGGAAGCGGATACCATTGAGGCTCTCGAGTCTATCGCCCCCATCATAGCCCAGGGCGTCGAGCGTAAACGAACACAGGACACTCTGCGAGAAACGCAACGGCTGATTCAGGCAATCTTCGATAACTCCTCAGCGGTCATTCATGTCAAAGACTTGAACGGACACTTGCTGCTCGTCAATCGAAAATTTGAGGAAGTCGTGGGTCTGCGGTCCGAAGAGATCTTAGGTAAGACGTCGTTTGATCTCTTTCCTCGGAACGCGACGATCTACCATGCTGGCGATCGTCAAGTGATTGAAACGGGAAGTGCTTCAGAAACGGAGGAGATACTGACGACAGATCGCGGTGATCGCACCTTTCTTACTACCAAGAGCTTACTTTCTAACGAAAACGGTGAGCCGTACGCTTTGTTTGGAATTTCAGCTGAGATAACTGATCGCAAGAAGGCAGAGTCGGACTTGCGCCAGATGCAGGCTGCGCTGGCCCACTTGAACCGGGTGATGACTGTAGGAGAACTAACTACGTCGATTGCTCACGAGATCAACCAACCGCTTGCCGCGATCGTGATGAACGGGAATGCAGCGCTCCGTTGGTTAGCGCTCGATCCGCCAAATATCGCTAAGGCGCGCGACTCAGCAGAATTGATCATTCGCGATGGCGATCGTGCCGGCCACGTTATCGCGCACATACGCTCGCTGCTCAAAAAAGCACCGCCGTCAAAGACCTTACTCGACGTCAACGAGTTCGTACTTGAAGTGGTTGATCTGACCCAGAGTGAGATTGTTCGCAACAGTGTCCGCTTTAGTGTAGACCTGGCTGGCAATCTCCCAACAGTGCCTGGCGATCGCATTCAGTTGCAGCAGGTAATGTTGAATTTGATAGCTAACGCGATCGAGGCGATGAGCGTTATTCAAGATCGTCAGCGATCATTAATCATAGCCACCGACATCTTAAATAACGCCGTGCGAGTGGCAGTAACTGATAACGGTCCAGGAATCGATACGCAAACGGCGCAGCATCTTTTTAATGCGTTCGCTAGCACCAAGCCTGAAGGAATGGGAATGGGTCTCGCAATTAGTCGTTCAATCATTGAGGCCCACGGCGGTCGTCTTTGGACCGAACCGAATGATGAGTCTGGCGCGACATTTCGATTCACTTTGCCGATCGTTGCGAACTAATGATGACGGTGCCGAAACCAATTATCTTTATCGTCGACGATGATCCTTCCATTCGTCTCGCGCTCGAGAATCTTGTGAGTTCGACCGGTCAGCAGGCCGCAACCTTTGCTACGGCGCAGGATTTCTTGCGCGATTGTCCGCGCGACCCAGCAGGTTGTTTGGTCCTGGACGTACAGATGCCTGACATATCTGGGCTGGATCTTCAAGGTGAGTTGAACTCAGCGGGGATTGATCTGCCCGTAATCTTCATCACCGGACATGGGGATATTCCAACCACGGTGCGCGCCATGAAAGCAGGCGCGCTCGAGTTTCTGACGAAGCCGGTAAGTGATTCAGAACTCTTGGGCGCTATCAATCGCGCTATCGAACGCGACCGCTTGTTGCGGGCGGATCGGGACGAAGTTGCTAAGCTTCGCGCACGCTATAATCAACTGACACAAAAGGAGCGCGAAGTGATGGAGTTGGTCGTGCAAGGCCTGCTCAACAAACAAATCGCTCTCAAACTTAATAACAGCGAAATTACCATCAAGCAGCACCGTGGAAAGGTGATGCACAAGATGCAAGCTGAATCGCTTGCGGATCTCGTGCGCATGGCTGAACGTCTGCGCAGTACTGATTCTCCGCGCGTGTGAAGCACGCTCAAAAATATTTTCTCATCATCGTCCTCGCATACGCCTCATACGAAGGTCTGATAGAAACAGACTCAGTCAGAGTGTAACCTCGCGCCCATCAGAACAAACCATCTCAGGAAAGAAAACTAAGGACGGATTAGATTGAAGAATAGGCCTCTTATTGCGGTTGTAGATGATGATCAGTCGGTGCGTGAAGCGCTTCAGAATCTGATCAGCTCAGTTGGTTGCGACGTCGAGGCCTTCGCATCCGCCGAGGACTTTCTTGATTCAGATGTGCGATTGCATACGGACTGCGCAGTGCTGGACCTGTGGTTGCCGGGGATAAGCGGCGTCGAACTGCAGCGCAAGTTGATTGCGGCTGACCAAAGTCTTCCAGCAATCATTATCACGGCAAACGGTAATGAGGAGGCACAGGCCGAAGCTCTCGCAGCCGGTGCAATTGCCTTTTTAAAAAAACCCTTTAAGGAGGACGTCCTATTGGCCGCTATCGAGTCGGCTCTGAAGCGAAGAAATGATCAAATACAAAGTTAGTCCGAGGAAAGACAATGAGGTCAGTATCCCAAAATCGGATGAATCAGAGTGTTGAAAACACACAATGAAAGGAGACACTTTATGAAACGGATTGCTTTATTGCTGGTTGCAGTTGCAATGGCGGCTGGCGTTGTCGTCGGTTTGGCCCGAACATCGACACGCACCGATACTGCACCCACCCCTCCGAGTGCGGCAGATCTCGCTCTGAGCGCAAAGCAGGTTCGCGGCGTCACACCCTACATCGAAGTCAAAAACGAGCCGGCACCCAAGCTGATCGTGGACGAGGTGCTGCCCGACGGTCTGCCGATAGGCGTCGTCTGGATTCAGTATCGGACTGAAAACTGTCGCATAGTCCCGGTGTTCGGCAAAGAAGCCCTCAACGTGTCACCGCGCGTCGGGCACCTACACGTGCAGGTCGATGATCTCCCTTGGTTGTGGGCCGACACGAGCGACAACAACACGGTCGACATCGGCGGAATGCCGCCGGGCGAGCACAAGGTGAAGATCGAGTTGGTGGATCCCACGCATCAACCCTTCCCTGGTCAGTCGAAGACAGTGAAGTTCACGGTTCCCAAGACGGCGGCATCGTCGCACTGAGCTCGCGCGGTCGGAAAACCCACAGATCAGGTAATGCATAAGTACTGAGGGAGATCGCGCGTTACTAACACCCACGAGCGAGCCACGCGCGAATTTTGCAAGTCGTAAAAGTTACAAACCCAAGAAGGAGGCAGAAATGAGTACGATCACGACAAAAGACGGAACGCAGATTTACTACAAGGATTGGGGCACCGGCCCAGCAATCACGTTCTCGCATGGGTGGCCGTTGAACGCTGACATGTGGGACGGGCAAATGCTCTTCCTCGCACAGAACGGTTTCCGCGTAGTCGCGCACGACCGACGCGGCCACGGCCGGTCAAGCCAAACGTCATTCGGCAATGACATGAACGGGTATGCAGACGATCTTGCGGCAGTCATCGAAGCTCTAGATCTCAACCAAGTCACGCTGGTGGGCCATTCCACCGGTGGCGGAGAAGTCGCGCGATACATCGGCCGCCACGGAACGAGCCGCGTTGCCAAGGCTGTCCTGATTGCCGCAGTGCCACCGCTTATGCTGAAGACCGCTGCGAATCCCGAAGGGTTGCCAATAGAGGTGTTCGATGACCTGCGTGCGAAGCTCTCCAAGGATCGATCGCAGACATACAAGGAGTTCGCAGGTCCGTTCTACGGGGCCAACCGGCCCGGCGCGAATGTCTCGCAGGGTGTGCTCGACCAGTTTTGGGCCTGGAGCATGCAGTCCGGACTCAAGAACGCCTATGAGAGTATCAAAGCCTTTTCCGAGACAGACTTCACTGAAGACCTCAAGAAATTCGATGTGCCTACTTTGGTGCTTCACGGCGAGGACGACCAGATCGTTCCGGTGAAGAATTCTGCCGTGAAGTCGGCACAACTCATCAAGGGCGCAAAGGACGTCTACTACCCCGGAGCGCCGCACGGTATCACCGCCACCCATCAGGATCAGATCAACGCGGAGCTGCTCGCGTTCATCAAGGAGGAGAAGTACCGAGTCGCCAACAGCTGAACCGGAATGCAAGCAATACCAAGCCGTCAAAGTTCCTGATGTTCATCGTCAAGAACCACGGTGCGCCAGTCCTCGTGCATTGCGATGAATTAACCACCAACGTCGATAAGGAGGTTTGAAGAAATGAAGGAATCAACTTTCGAAGGAGTCGGCGGACTGAAGATTTTTACACGCTGGTGGCAGCCCGAAGGCAAAACACGCGGCGTGGTCGTCATCGTTCCCGGGTTTAATTCGCACAGCGGGCAATATCTATGGGTCGGCGAGCAATTCGCGGAGAAAGGTTTGGCGGCTTATGCGATCGATTTGCGCGGTCGCGGGCGTTCCGAAGGGGAGAGGTTTTACGTCGAAAAGATGGAAGACTATACCGACGACGTCGCGACGCTTGTTAGAACTGCGAAATCGCGAAATCCGAGTTTGCCGGTATTCGTTCTCGGTCACAGTGCAGGCGGCGTCGTTTCGTGCGTTTATGCACTCGACCATCAGTCAGAGATCGACGGATTAATCTGCGAGAGCTTTGCCTTTGATCTGCCCGTACCCGGATTCGTTCTTTCTATACTCAAGGGATTCGATTACATTGCGCCGCACCTCCATGTCTATACCTTGAAGAACGAAAACTTCTCGCGCGATCCGCTGTTTGTCGATTCAATGAATAATGACCCGCTGATTGAGGACGAGTCTGAGCCCACGCAGACGGCAACGGTCATGATAGATGCCGCTCGCCGGCTGCATCGAGAATTTCCCTTCATCAAACTTCCCGTACTCATCCTCCACGGAACGGAAGACAAGGCGACGAACCCGAGCGGTAGCCAGTTTTTTTACGATAACGCCGGCTCGACAGACAAAACTCTGAAGCTTTATGAGGGACACTATCATGATCTCCTAAATGATGTTGATAAAGAGGTCGTGATGGCGGACATCAACGGCTGGATCGACGCGCGCGTTCCCGCAATACAAACCAAATCCGTGGCGGCGACGAGGTAACCGACGGCGTGGTTTTAGGCTTCGCACCACTTCGCCGATGCGGTGCGGTCTTGGCGCGTGACAAAGGAATTTATCATCCGCCGAAGATATGACGTGGCCCGTGACAGCACTGCGGCAAGGGCTGCGCCTCTGAAAACGCAGGGCATACATCAGAGGAGAGCTTGAATGAGTGCAACCAACCTAAGAACGCGAATCGGCGTCGAGACTCGTTTACTGGCGGGCGTCTCCGTGCCCAACACGCCGGTGATTTCTCGGGCGATAGAGTTCGCACGCGAGCGGTCTGAGCCATACCTGTTCAATCACGCGATGCGATCATGGCTCTTTGCATCAATCATCGCGCAACGTAATCCAACTCCGCACGACGGCGAAGTTCTCGCCGTCGCCACCATCCTTCACGACGTGGGGCTAGCTGAAGACTTCAATGGGCCGCTCCGATTTGAAGTTGAGGGGGCCAATGCCGCCCGCGCATTCGCCCGCGATGAGGGTATGGACGACCGTCGAGCCCAATTGATCTGGGATGGCGTTGCACTCAACTCAACGCCTTCCATCGCACTTTATAAAGAGACGGAAGTCGCCTTGGCCACGATGGGTATTGGTCTGGATTGGGGTGGCTGGGGTTTCGAAGCCATAACCGAGACTCAGATCGCTGCGATCATGGGGGAGTTCCCGCGGCTGGAAATGAAGAAACAATTCACGCGTGCGGTCTGCCGTATCGTCGAGACCCGTCCGGCCACGACGTATGACAACTTCGCGCGTGATTTCGGCGAGCGGTTTGTAAACGACTACAAGCCGGTGTCAACTGTGGACTATTTGCTCGGCTCACCGTTTAAGGAGTAACGCGAAAACAATCAATCATTGAATGTAACGACGCTCACGCACGAGGAATTATGCGCGCAGCGTTCGGACGACACGCGAAGTTCACACGTGAGGAGGTTACCTATGACAAAGGAACAATCAAACATGAAGGTTGTAGTTATTGGCGGCACCGGGCTCATCGGGTCAAAGGTAGTAAGGAACCTCGGCGAGCGCGGCTGCCAAGCGATCGCCGCGTCTCCCGCCACAGGTGTAAACACCGTGACCGGTGAAGGCGTAGCCGAAGTCCTCAAGGGTGCGTCGGTGGTGGTTGACGTTTCGAATTCGCCATCGTTCGAGAACGCAGCGGTGCTGGCGTTCTTCCAGACCTCAACCGGAAACTTGCTGAAGTACGAGGCGGCGGCAGGGGTTGAACATCATGTGGCTTTGTCCATCGTCGGCTCTGACCGTCTACCGGATAGCGGCTACATGCGTGCGAAGGTCGCCCAGGAGATGCGGATCAAGGAATCGTCGATTCCTTACTCGATCGTACGGGCGACGCAATTCTTCGAGTTCCTGAAAGCGATCGCAGACTCTGCTACGGAAAGCAACACGGTTCGCTTGCCGTCTGTCCGTTTCCAGCCGATCGCAGCCGACGATGTCGCCAAGGCAGTGAGCAAAGTCGCTGTTGGATCGCCGTTGAATGGCATCGTTGAGGTGGCGGGACCCGAGCAGTTCCGTTTCGATGAATTCATTCGCAGCGGTCTCAACGCGCGGAATGATCCGCGCGAGGTTACTGCTGACCCACACGCACGCTACTTTGGAACGGAGCTAAACGAGTACTCACTCGTACCGGGCAATGATGCGCTACTTGGCGAGGTTCGTTTTGAAGACTGGCTGACTCAGTCTGCACCGCCAACAAGCCGCGAGCCTACAGCTGCTGCGGCTGCTGCAAAAGGAACCTCAAGCGCTCAACGATAAGCGAATTTGGTTTAAGAGATGTGCCGTACGTTCAAATGCGTCGGTTAATGACGCGAATAGAAGGAGACACATGAGCGAACAAGAGTTGGAGTTACTAATAACGCTTGATGACCCAGAGGGTGCACCGGAAGAGGATACCTTCCACCATACGTCGGCCGAAAACACCCTCGAGCATTGGCTCGACCAGCTCCCAAGGGACCAGCGCCCACGAACGAGTCGAGGCAAACAGGAAAAATGAAGGACAGAAATACACGCGTCAGACATTGTTGAGAACAATGCCTCGATTAACAATCACTCTCTGGACAGTTTGGCCTTCACCAGCGTTAGGAGAATTACAATGATGAATTGCTGTTCGCATTTATCTGAAATTAATAATGTCACTCCGAAAACCCCGAACGGTTGTGAAGAGTGTTTGAAAATGGGGGACCGATGGGTTCATTTGCGACTTTGCGTAACATGTGGTCACGTCGGCTGCTGCGATGATTCAAAGAATAAACACGCGAGAAAGCATTTTCACTCGACTAATCATCCCATAATCCAATCGTTCGAGCCTGGTGAGGATTGGGGCTGGTGTTACATTGATGAACTTTTTTTCGAGTCGTTTCCTGGATCGTTGACGACAGAATGGTGTGGTGTGCTGGGCGTTTCGCAATGAGAAAACGTGCGAGACTTTGTAGGCTGCAATTACTTTTGGTTCTTCCGATCCTCCTCGCGATCGTTGTTTGGTTTGCTGTCCCATTTTCTTCATAGACCTAAGTTGCAGCGCATTGAGGGGCATACAGCAGATTTGAAAACATCTTCTTCTTAGCCTTGAAAGCGGTTGCTCTGGTCCAAGTTTGTCCCGCAGTTGTCCCGCATTTCTTTACAAACTGAGCACTTCAAGCACAATATGCAACGTATAAACACGCGTTTTTCTTAAGCTTTTTCGTAACTCTTGAAAACAAAAGGCTCGTGAATCTGACTCCTAAGCGGAAGGTCGCGCGTTGGAATCGCGCCGGGGGCACCACTTTTCACGGCCTGCACACATTCGTACCCAAACGGTGGGTGTCTTGTATCATCGGTTCAATTCAAGCACCGGAGGAGATGTCATGGTTCCCCTTAACCTTTCCCGGCACATCATTCTGGCTTGTTCCCTAGGTTCCGTAGCTCTGGCTTCTGCCATACTCATTCGAACTGATGTACGAGCAACGCATCTGACCCAAGGATCCACAATAGTAGCTTATTGCAGTTCGGAGATTGGCGGTAACGCTGTTTACATCAGCAAGATCTTCGAAGTTTCGGTTCCTCGCGTGGGAGCAGGAATCTCTACCTCCCCGCTAACCTTTGCCTTCAAGAACTATCTGGTAGAAGAGTATGACTTCAAGAGTACTGCCCCCTACTCTGCCGGTTGTGGAGTTTTCACAACCCTCAGCCAGGCAGAAGCGAAAAGACGCCAATTAATTAGCGAGGCGCAACAAGCGAACAAGCAGATCGTGGTGCTCAAGTGGAATCCCGGCCCCCTTGTCGCAGTAGACCGTGGAGACAGCTTTGACATCGGCCCCAAAGGACCGGTGCCGACGCATACAATCTGCGCCATTGGGTATCAAAACACGACGTACTTTAGCGCAGTCTTCGATAGCAGCGGCGCGCTGGTGAATCCGGCTTGGGACAATGCCTTCAATAATTTCCTCAAGAAGAACTACGGGGCCGAGGGCTTGTCCACTTGCACGAGCATGGCCACTGTGCGCGAAGCGACGCGATTGCTACATGACCGAGTCACTGGGCTGCGTGTCAACAACCACAAAGCAGTCGAGACGGGATGGAAGTTTGACCCTATTGACATAGCGGCTAATAAACCCAGACCGAAACCTACCCCCACACCCGACGATGATCCAGAACCAGTCGCGCAGCAACGTCCAGCTGCACAGACGGCGCCACCGTCGCAGTCGATCGCCGATTTTGCGGCGAAGGAAGGTCCACAGGTTTTGGCCTACTGCCAAAAAGATCCGATGTTGAGCAAGATATTTGATTGCAACCGCGTGCTGCTAAGTGTCTCCAACTATCGTATGGAGCATGGCAGTAGCGAGCCACTAGCCAGTCTTTTTACACAGGAGAAAGTGAATCTCGCGGGCGCCATCAGCACTGGATTGGGACAATGGGTAAGAAACCGTGCGACTGCCCAGGGACTCGACAACAGAGTCACCAACTGTATCGAGCAAAAGTTCAACGTCAGCTTTTACGAGAAGCCCTATATCAGCAAGATGCAGGAGATCTACAACGCCTCAGTCACCGCGTGCAAACCGTGAAGCTTTGACGGTTCGTTCTTGAAGCAGTCTCGGAGCAATGCGCGCTTGGAATCGCGCCGGGGGCACCACAACGACTTGGACAATCCAGAGACTACTTGCGCCTGTATCGGGCTAACGAACGTTCCACTAACGATCGTCATGTCTACCCATGAACAACAAACGGCGTAAAGCCCTGTTGCACTTTCTGTTGCTCCTTGGTTTTGCATCTCACCTGACAAGCCTTTTGCCGTTGCGTCCCACACGCGCGGCAGGGCAACCCCTGGTTTCCGTGATTGCTCTTCGGGTTGAGTATCAAACCAACCCTGTCAGCATTGATAGTCCAAAACCGAGATTCAGTTGGCAGATTCAAGACGAGAGGAGAGGAGTTGTTCAGACGAGTTATCAAATACAGGTAGCTCGCACCGAACGAGAGCTACATACGAGCCGGTTCGTATGGGATTCAGGAAAAGTTAATTCTGCGGAGTCCATTCAATGTGTTTATGAAGGTCCTGCTTTGCAAACGGCGCAAAGATATTACTGGCATGTGCGTGTGTGGGACGCTACAGATCAAGCGTCATCGTGGAGTGCGACTTCATTTTGGGAAATGGGTCTATTGCAACCCGCGGATTGGAAGGCGAGCTGGATAGAACCCGACTTAAAAGACGATGTTTCGCAACCGGGACCGGCGCCAATGCTGCGGGGAGTCTTTAAAACCAAAGCCAAGATCAAGGAAGCACGCGCGCATGTGACGAGTCATGGTCTTTACGAACTGCATTTGAATGGTCAGCGCGTTGGGGACCAGGTCTTCACCCCCGGTTGGACCAGCTACAACAAGCGCCTTCAATATCAAACGTATGACGTAACAAACCTGCTCCAGAACGGAGACAACGTGGCGGGCGCAATACTTGGAAACGGTTGGTATCGAGGGAACATCGGGTTTAGCGGACAGAGGAACTTTTACGGGGATCGGTTGGCGCTACTACTGCAGGTAAACGTCACTTACGTCGACGGTTCGCAAGAGATCTTTGGAACCAACGAAAAGTGGAGAGCGACTACTGGGCCAATCTTGATGTCGGAGATCTATCACGGCGAAATCTACGATGCGCGTCTTGAGAAACAGGGTTGGGATGCTCGGTCGTATGACGATAGCAACTGGTCGCCGGTGAAAGTCGCGAATCATCGAAAGGACCTTCTGGTCGCACCTCAAGGTCCTCCTGTTCGCCGAATTGAAGAACTGAAACCCATTAAGATCATTAAGACGCCGGCCGGCGAAACTGTTGCTGACATGGGCCAGAATATGGTCGGCTGGGTACGATTCAAATGTCGAGGAACGGCTGGCACAACAATCACTCTGCGGCATGCCGAAGTGCTGGACAAGAACGGCAATTTTTATATCGAGAACTTGCGTGCTGCGAAACAGACAATCAAGTACACCTTAAAAGGAGACGACCTCGAGACTTTTGAACCGCATTTTACTTTCCAGGGTTTTCGCTATGTTGCTGTCGACGGCTACCCAGGAGAATTGACGCCCGACAGCGTGACAGGTGTGGTCATTCACTCGGATATGACACGTACCGGCGAGTTCGAAACTTCTAGTTCGCTAATTAATCAGCTTCAACACAACATCATTTGGGGACAGAAAGGAAATTTTCTCGATGTACCGACCGACTGTCCTCAACGAGACGAACGACTAGGATGGACAGGCGATGCCCAGGTATTCGCACGAACCGCGGCCTTCAACATGGACGTGGCTGGTTTCTACACGAAGTGGCTCAGAGATATGGCGGCCGACCAATTAGAGAGCGGCAGTGTGCCTCACGTCATCCCGGATGTGTTGTCAGGAAGACGTAGAGATGGCGGCGGTGGCGCGACTGGTTGGGCCGACGCAATCGTGATCATTCCCTGGACCGTTTACCTGACTTACGGCGATAAGCGCGTACTTGAAAATCAATACGACAGCATGACGAAGTGGATCGACTATATGCGCCGGCGCGCAGGTGACGATTACATCTGGGACGGGGATCCACACTTTGGTGACTGGCTCGCTTTTGCAACAACACGGGCTGACTATCCAGGCGCTACTACCAGCAAAGA
>DATJKB010000561.1:0-8508 GCA_035491875.1 Pyrinomonadaceae bacterium
ACTCAAGACTGATTACATCGATGTGTACCTTCTTCACTGGCGTGGCGATGTGCCGCTCGCGGAAACGCTCGACGCCTTCCACCAGCTCAAAGAAGCGGGACGCATCCGAGATTATGGGGTTAGCAATTTCGACGTGGCTGACATGGAAGAAGCAATGGCTCTGCCGGGAGGTGATGAGATTGCCACGAATCAGGTGCTCTACAACTTAATGCACCGCGGCATTGAGTGGGACCTGCTTCAATGGAGCCAGGATCGAGGGATTCCGACCATGGCCTATTCACCGGTCGGCCATAAACTCGCAGAACAGAAGCAAATGTTTGGCAACGCTGTTGTCAAAGCGGTTGCTGCGCGACACGATGCTACGCCGACACAGGTAGCTTTAGCGTGGTTGCTTCGTGAACCGGAGGTGGTGTCGATTCCAAAGGCCTTGCGGCCAGACCACCTTCGTGAGAACCGTGCGGCGCTCGATATTCAATTGACTGCCGAGGATTATCTGGAACTAGACCAGGCGTTCCCGCCTCCGAATCGTAAAGTTTCACTCGAGACGCTCTGACAACGACTCTAGCCGCAGATGCACGCAGATAAACGCAGATTAAAAGACCAAAGACAGCGAGGCACTGGAACTCTGCCCTTCTGATGTATGTTCATCGGCGAAATCTGCGGCCAAAACTTCGCTACCGGCTCGCCCGACCGATTACGGGTGAAGATAGAAGACCTTGTTCATAACCTTCCATTCACCGTCGAGTTTTAGCAGAGTAAAAAAATCAGTGAAGCGGTGGCCGCTCCAGTTCTCAAGTTCGATACGTGCAGTGGCTACTGTGCCAACGAGATCAATACTCGTGATGCGTCCTTCCAGTTCCGTTGCGGGACCGTTCTGATCATTCCAATCAAACAGACCCTGGATAGGGCCGGCAAATAGATCTGCTCCAACGTAACCAAAGATAGTTGCGTCCTGATGGAAGGCGAGCTTCATTTCGCTCGTGTTACCGGTCTTGCCGCCGTTAATGTAGTGCTGGATCGTTTCTTTGATTGCGTCGTAATCGCCTAGAACTGTAGCTGAGGTAGATAGTTTTTTCTCTGCTTGCATGAAAGGAATCTCCTTTTGTGCTTGACCGCGCGGATATTGCCAAACAGGTTGCGTCAAAGTCAAAGAATATGAAACTAGGAATGTGAATCGCGAGGCGATCATCGCGGCCGCCGAGGCACAAGCGGATCTCTACCCCGCCTGCGTGCCGCAAGCAAGCTCGGATATCAGTTACTCTTCACAAGATTGAGCACAACCTCGAACTGGAGGTGGAAGAATTTGTGTAGTCCCTCTTCCAAAACTCTTTCCTGGTCGCTGTGCGCACCAAAACCCTTGGGGCCATCTTCAATGTCGATTATTGGACCAATGCCATAACATTGAACTCCACGTGCACGGACCTGGGCCATGTCCGTTCCGCCCGTCATCATAGTGGGCAACGTCGCGACCTTGTAAATTCGACGGTGAGCAGCTTCTATGATTTGAAACGCTTCTGTGTCTAACCGCGACGGCGACGCACTGGGACGGGTGGCGTTAGCAGTAACCTTCACGACTTCAATCGCCGGGTCGTTGATTACCTTGCGAAGTTGAGCAAGCAAAGCTGGGAAGTCTTCATCCGGCAAAGCGCGAATATCGAGCGTGGCTTCAGCTTCTGAAGGAATGACATTACGCAAATAACCGCCTTTGATAATGTTCGGCGAGATCGAAGTCCGGAGCGTCGAATATAAGCGCGGCTTGTTGATAGCAAGGTATTCCTGAACTTCATCTGAGCCGTTTTGTTGTAAGAGTTTTTGAAACCTCTCGGCGTCTTCAGGTTCACTCACCTTGGAGAGAGCCGTAAAATACGCGCGCGTTGTTTCATTGAGCCGCATTGGTGTTTGCCACGCCGCTACTTTGGCGACAGCCTGTGACAGATGCACGATCGGGTTGCTACGAAGTGGGACAGATCCATGACCAGCGACGCCGCGCGCAATTAGCCTCACGGTATGCGCAACTTTTTCGGTTGTGACGACTGTAGCGTATTGAATCTTGCCACCCGATCGAATTACTTCACCGCCTTCCGCTAAACAGTATTCAGCATCAATCTCCCGCCAATGCTTCTCCACCATAAAATTAATGCCAAAAGGACCGTTCCCTTCTTCGCTAGCTTCAGCTAAAAAGATCACATCACGATCCAGCGCGACTTTCATTCGCTTGAGTTGGAGCATCGTCATCAGGCCGGCCACCACACTTGGCTTGTCGTCCAACGTGCCACGGCCGTAGACGTATCCGTCTTCGCGCGTTGCGGAAAAAGGTGAATGCTTCCACTTGGCAGGATCAACTGTAACGACGTCCGTGTGACCCATGATCAGCACGGGTCGCTTCTTGCCATTGCCGCGCAGACGAGCTACCAGATTCGGACGCTGTGAATCGAGCGCGAAGACTTTCGTCTCGATTCCTTCTTGCTCCAGCACACTTTTCAAATAATCAACTACCAGCTTTTCATTCCCGGGCGGATTGCTAGTGTTGAGACGCAGGATCGCCTGAAAGTGACGCATCGTCTCTTCTTCGATCTGTGTCTGATCGGACTGGGAAGTTTGAGCGATTGACAAGACTGAGGAGGTCAAAAGCAAAGCTGCAATGGCAAATTTAAGCGTACGTCTTTTCATAATGTGAAATCGGCGCCACCTTCACCGACAGGAGACACGATGAAGCGTGGGCCAAGCGTCGTGTTGGGTGTAACGTTTCGCTCAAATTTCTTTTTGTGACGCGTATGGGGCGAAGGTACGATTAAGACTAGATACTGAAGGACTGGGCCTAGCGCGTGCATTCTACTGATATAGCTCTCTGATTACCAGAAACTTGCAAAGATGAAGGTAATGCCACGGAGGCTTCCACGTTTGGCCTCAACCTATTACAGTCCAAAGAAGATCGTCTCGGTTCCGCCTACAACTCTTCACAACGGGGCTACTCACGGCTATCATCGCCGCCTCAGCTCACCAAGTGTTTGAGAGACCGACGGACCCGCCCTCATGAGGTGTCGTAGGATTTAAGTAAATGATCAAGCGTCGATTATCAATTCTTGCGTTCGGCTCACTCTTATTGTTTTTGTTTGTATCGTTCTCTGCGAATAGCGTCTCAGCACAAGCTACAAAGAAAGAGCCTTCACGAGAAGAAGAGGAGAAGCGTCAGCAGGAGCTCAATCGCAAAACTCTTAGTCTGCTCGACGAAATCGTCGCTTCTGTTTCCGGCCTTAAGTTGCCAGAGAACAGAACGTTTGTTCTCGTGGCATCGGCGAATCTGTTATGGGCCCATGATGAGAAGCGGGCACGCAATCTTTTTTCCGAAGCAATCAACACGTTAACTGTAGTTAAGCCAGCGAAAACTTCGGGCGGTGAACGGCCCGACAACTCTGCCTACTTACAAACTTTTGCTCTGCGCCGGGAGATACTGCAAGCAGTTGCAGAACGCGATCCGCAATTTGCGATGGAGTTGCTGCACGCTTCACGTCAAATGCTGCCCCAGGGAAGCAACGTGGAATTGTTATTCGCAACGGAACGAGACCTTGAGCAAGAGATTGCCGCAGCCGCAGCGGACCGCGATCCAAAGAAAGCCTTGCAGCTGGGCAGGGAAAGCCTAGCCAAAGGTCTTTCGTTCCAGCTCCTTAATCTTCTATTTCAGATAAACAACAAAGATAAGGAACTGGGGACCAAGTTTGCGATCGAGATCATTGACAAGATCAAAACCAGTGAACTGAATACGGATAGCATGGCCCCATTCCTGGCCGTTCAACTATTAAGGATAAGTAGAAGTGCTACGGAGAATGTTGGCTTCTTGATGGGCGGAAACTCTACGCACGGGCGGATCCCGCAACGACTTGAGTTACGGCAAGAAGAAAAAAGAACGCTGGTTGATCGTTTGACGAATGCTGCGCTCACCGTTTCAGCGAGTTCCGCGCTGGTTGCACTTGCATCGGAAATCCCGGAGGCAGAAGAGTTTTTTCCTGAGCGGGTGGCGCTTCTAAACAGAAAGAACACGGAAGCACAGCGACGTGCGCCGGAAAAAGTAAGAGAGCAGGAGCAAAACAACGCACTTGTTCGCAAAGGTCAGGCTGATGAACTGCTGAAAGCTGCAATCAAGGCTCGCGACGAAGAACGATTTTGGCTCGAGCGCGAGGCGATTCTGGCAGCCGTGTTTTCTAAAAAGACAGAGACATTCCGCGAACTGATCGCCAGCCAGGTTGACGACGACTCCCAGCGCCAGAAAATGCTCGATGCTTTAGACTCCGAAGAGATCGATTTCGCCACTCACGAACGTGATGCTGAAGCGTTACGAAAGTTAGTACCCAAAATCAGACTCCCGGAACAACGAGCACGCGCTATGGCGGAGATCGCTGTGATGCTCGAAGCAAAAGGCGATCACGACGCAGCATTGGACCTGCTCAACCAGGCAGAGAGTTTGATTAAAGTCGACCTGCAAAGCGAAACCAAATCAAATGCATTGTTAGGCCTGATGCTAGCTTATGCTCTGATTGAACCGTCGCGAGCATTCGCGATCGTTGAAAGAACTATAGACCGCGCAAATGCTGAGGTTTCAAAGGCAATACTTATCGATAGGTTTATTAAGACCGGGATTTTGAAGAAGGGTGAGATCATCATGAATCAATCGGGCGCAATTCCGATTGACTACGCGGTGTTGAAATATGGAAAAGGTGTTAATGCTTTGGCACGTGCGGATTTTGGGCGCACAAAAGCAGCCGCGGATCGTTTCGAACGGAACGAACTCAGGATCTTCGCCCGGTTACTTATTACCCAGGCTCTTCTCGGTGCAAAACCGAACGCTGTGATTCTCAAGGCCAATTAGAGCCCACTCAAGCTCTCACAACAGTCAAGCATCAGTTCAAGCGCTACGTGCTAAGCGATCAGCACTCAACATTCAGTGAAGAAACTCAAGCTCAGCTAAATGCAGTAGGGAAGGGTGGCTCGCCCCCGCTGAGATCCACCACAGCGCAACCCACCATGAAAGTTTCAACGGACAGGATCATCAGTCCTCAATCTTTATTGAAATAATTCAAGCTCAGATAAACGCGGCAGGGAAGGGTGGCTCGCCCGCGCTCAATGTCCCTTCCATTCAACGTTAAGAGTAAGGCGGGTTGAGCGGGGCAAGCCACCCTTCCTTACTGCGTTTATGGCAGCTTGAGCTTTTTCAAAGCCGTTGAGTGCTCATCCTCTCGACGTTGCACTCTGCGATGAGACTTGAGTGTCATACAACTTGAGCGGGGGCTGGGACACCCTTCGTGAGTTATCTATCTCAACGTGTCCCCTAGCACACCCTCCTTTGTAATTACCACCGGTTTTATCAATCCCTTTTCATCAAAAAACATCTCATCAATACAGACCACTCGATGATCGCGATCGGATTCGCCCAAAGGCCGTCGGTGGTACACAATGTACCAGCGTGACGAGCCTGGCTTATGGAGAACGGAATGATGACCCGCGCCAGTAGCGACGGAAGGATCCTGCTGGAGAATTTTTCCAACGCGCTCAAAAGGACCAAAGACTGACGATGCGACGGCATAGGCTACGGCGTAATTTGGCCCGGTCCATCCACCTTCTGACCACATGAAGTAATACTTTCCATCCTTCACCAACATAAAAGCTCCCTCGACGTAGCCTTTTGGCGTGATCTCTTTGAACGTTGTGCCATCGGGAAAAGGGATGAAGCCGGTGAAGTCTTTATTCAGTCGCGCGATGTTGCAGTGTCGCCACCCGCCGTAAATGATGTAATACGATCCATCGCGATCCTTGAATACGAATTGATCGATGGGCTGTGCACCATTGTGAAACTTGTCGATGAGCGGCTTGCCGAGATAGTCCTTGAATGGTCCTCCAGGGTGACGCGCTCGAGCCACACCGATACCACCAAGCTGCTGGTCGTTTTGAATATCATTTGCTCCGAAGAACAGGTAGTACCAACCATCATTCTCGACGATCGAAGGCGCCCAAAGCGCTCTTTTGATCCATGGCGCAGCAGCGTTTGAAAAGATGCGCGGATGTTTTTTCCAGGTGATTAGATCTTTGGAAGAGAACGCATCGAAGAAAACCTGGTTGTCGTATCGCGCTGAATAAGTTGGATAGATCCAGTACTCGTTTTTAAAGACATGTGCTTCGGGATCAGCATACCAACCGGGAATGATTGGGTTACCAGATCTAGTTTGCGTGGTCGCTGTGGAGGCAGAGCAGAAAACACCGACGAAGACCAACAAAATCAACAGAGGTGTCCTAATTTGAAGTTTCTTCTCTGTGCAGCCTCTGTGTCCTCTGTGTAGCAAGTTCGTAAGTTTTGTTTTCCTGAGAACTTTTTTAGAACGGCTTTGCCGCCCGATGTGCGGCGACGGCTCTGCCTCGAAGTAAGGTGCTTCTTCCGATTGGGCTATGCCCCTGGTTCGGGCTCTGCCCTTCGACACACATGACCCCAAGTCAATGCTGAGTGCCGCCCAAACGCGAGGTCAAAGACCGAACCAAGGGCCCAGCCCATAATTGAGCGAGGCACGTTACGGCGAGGCAGAGCCGTCGCCGCACATCGGGCGGCAAAGCCGTGTCTCTGTGGGCCATTTGGTTGCGGCTAAGCTGCTCTGCGTCTGCGTGGTTATAAGAATCGGTCGCAAAAACCACCACGGAGACACAGAGGACACAGAGGTTGCACAGAGAAAACCCAAATGTAGGACACTACCAAATCAACAGCAACAATTTCATCGTGAGAGACTCGACGCGATGCATGTGGGGCAAATCTCAAAGTCGCCGGCGAGCCCGTAAGTAGACACGTACTTCGTCGTTTCGCGGATTTACCACATAGATTGCGACGCGCCCGTCGGGCAGTGTTTGAATCGTCGAAGGCGACGACAGCCCGGTCAGATACCAACCTCGCGGCAATACGACTGTGTTGCGAAGTCGACCGAACGTGCGATCCCAAACCAGTTCCTCGCCGTCGAGGTAGTAACTCTTCGGATCAATATAGGTTTCCATCAGGCGAATCCGGTTGGTACTTCCGGGTGCGAGGGCGCGAGCCAGATGAGTGACGACAATCTCGCTGTCGTCCTTGAGTGTTTCAGTGATTGGAAGTTTGCGCTCAGTAGCCTGCTTGCCGCTGATGATCTCCCACTTGAGCTTTGCGCCGGTGTCGAGATCGATGCTGTCAGGATCGGTAACGTGACTCCCGCTCCTCACGACGTTGAAATAATATTTTTCGCCGGCTTTTCGCACGGTGTAATCATGCGTGATGCGGAACGCGTGCGACTCAGGCGTTTGCAGTTCGTAGAGTATCTCCCGATCTTGATAGGCGCGTTCAGTGAGCGGATTTGGATTCTGCGCGGAGGCGAAGACGGCTGCCAACAGGCCCAGCAGCAGTATCGCCACTCTTCCATGAAATAGTGTAGACATCTATGGAGAGCCCGCCGGTTTGGATTTCAGCTTCTTCGCCCGAATAGTCACGTCGAGTTGTCCACCACTACCTGGGTTAACGAACGCAAGTTTCAGACGACCATCGGCCTCCCTAAGAACCTGAGTCGCAACTGAGCAGGAAACGATCTCGTAGCCGGCCGGCAGCAACACGCTGTTACGCGGGATGCTTAACGGACGTTTGAAGACAATGAAATCACCCTCCGGATAATAGCTCTTGTCGTCCTTATACGTTTTGATTATTGCCAGACGATATTCGCCTCCCGCGGGTACGGGGTGAGCCAGAACCACTTTGATGTAATGACCATTCGCGTTGAAATTCTCACTTGGGGAATCAGTCTTTGCTTGAACGCCGGTGACGACTTCAAACTTCAAAGGTTTGCCCGTCGCCAGATCAACAACCGATTCGTCCGAGGCTTCGCTGCCTTCACGGATCGCGTTGAAGTGAAAGCGCGCGCCGGAGCGCGTCTCAGTCACTTCGTAATAGATCTTGAACTGATGAGTTTCAGGCGCGAACAGCTCGTAACGCGTGTAGGTGTCGCCGGAAATGTACTGGGCAGATGCGACGCCGCATGAAACGGCTATCAGAAAGAACGCGCCGAATCTTGTGATTACTCTTTTCATCTGATCATTCCCTCGCAACCAGTAACCGCAAGAGATGCAGAGCAGCACAGCCGCAACCAAACATTTCCCGCAAAGGCGCAAAGGAGCCAAGATAACGTCGAGGCTATTCTCTTTCTCTCTTTGCTCCTTTGCGCCTTTGCGGGAAACACTAATTATTCCGTCGCCTTGAGCAATCGCTCCATCTCTTTCTTTAACTCGGTAAGCGCTTTCGCCGAGGCTGGGTCATCGATCAGGTTCTTCAGCTCATACGGATCGCTTTTGAGATCGTAGAGTTCATCCATCCCGGGCAGTTCGAGATAGTGAATGTATTTCCATTGCGTATTGCGGATTGCTTTGTAACCCATCTGACTTACACGCGGGAAAACCTTGTCGGAGTAGTACTCAATTAAGAATGAGTTGCGCCATGAAGATTGTGCATCTTTGAGT